>CADAAJ010000055.1:0-25878 GCA_902785855.1 uncultured Methanobrevibacter sp.
TTGTCTCAGGTTCCATCTCCGGGCTCTTGCTCTCACAACCCGTACCGATCAACGGCTTGGTAAGCCATTACCTAACCAACTACCTAATCGGCCGCAGACCCATCCTTAGGCGAAAAAACATTTAAACAAAAAACCATTACAGGAATAATTGCCTATCCGGTATTATCCTCAGTTTCCCAAGGTTATCCCAGTCCTAAGGGTAGGTTATCCACGTGTTACTGAGCCGTACGCCACGAGTCTAAACTCGTTCGACTTGCATGGCTTAATCGAATCCCAATAGCAGTAGCATCTGCCAGGATCAAACAGAATTGAACACATAACAGAACATAATAATAAGTATTATGAAGTACGCTAAAAAATTGATATAACAAGTTTCTATAATCAAATTTCACCACATCTACAAAACTTACATCATACCTGAAAAACTCAAGTACTCACAAAACATTCATGATATTAATAATTTAATATAATAAATATGAAAATATAGCTACATGCGGAAAAGCAGTCATCATAGTCAGAATTGTAAATACAATATGACTTAAACCAACGCCATAAAACACATAGCACATACTATAGATAAAGAAATTATACTAACAAAATTAATTAAAAAATATTGCAATAATATATTATATTTTAAAATACTTATAAATTACCATCAATATTCTTTAAAATTACTAATTTATTTAAATTTAAAAAAAATAAGTAAAATTAAGAAAAAAATATAAAAATTTTTTAAAAAAAATTGTTCGGAATATATGAAACAAAATTAATCTTAAAAAAATATTTTTTTTTAATATTTTTAAAAACATTATGAAATTAATCATCCTGTAACATAGATAATATTTAAAACTTTCTATCTAATTCAAATAATAATTACTTTATATATTGCTAACCTAAAATTATATTGGTGATAATATATGAAGTTCGGTATAGAATTCGTACCAAATCAACCTTTAGATGAAATTGTAAAATTAGTAAAATTAGCAGAAGATGTCGGTTTTGAATACGCTTGGATCACAGATCACTACAACAATAAAAACGTATACGAAACTTTAGCATTACTTGCAGCAAATACTGAGACCATTAAAATGGGTCCTGGTGTAACCAACCCATATGTAAGAAGTCCAGCAATTTCTGCATCTGCAATCGCAACTATTGACGAAATCTCTAACGGAAGAGCAACTTTCGGTATTGGACCTGGAGATAAAGCAACTTTCGATGCTTTAGGAATCCCATGGGAAAAACCAGTTACTACTATCAAAAATGCAATCGCTGACATTAACACCTTATTATCTGGTGACAAAACTGAAGGCGGAGCACAATTAGGTGGAGTAAAAGCTGTTCAAGATGCAATCCCTATTTACATGGGTGCACAAGGACCTAAAATGTTAGAAACCGCTGGAGAAATCGCTGATGGTGTATTAATTAACGCTTCAAACCCTAAAGATTACGAAGCAGCTATGCCTATGATTAAAAAAGGTATTGCAACCGCTGGAGACAAAGAGTTTGATGTAGGTGCATACACTGCAACCTCAATCGGTGAAGACTCAGACGCAGCTAAAAACGCAGCAAGAATCGTAGTTGCATTTATTGCAGCAGGATCACCACCTCCAGTTATAGAAAGACACGGATTACCAGCAGGAATTAACGAAAAAATCGGTGACTGCTTAGGTAAAGGTGACTTCGGTGGAGCAATCGGTCTTGTAAGTGACGACTTACTCGAAGCATTCTCCGTATGTGGTACTCCTGATGAATTCATCCCTAAAATTGAAGGCTTAGCTGAAATGGGTGTAACTCAATACGTAGCAGGTTCCCCTGTTGGTAAAGATGTTGAAGCATCCATTAAATTATTAGGAGACGTAATTGCAAGTTTCTAAACTTGCTTACTTCTTTCTTTTTTATTTTTTTAAACACATATACACAACTTAATAACATCTATTTTTTTTAATAAATTTTAATTATAACATTAACCCAATAATATTATAATGGAAATTGAAAATTTATCTAAAGAAATTAGAAAAAAAGCATTTGAGAGAAAAGAACCAAAAACACCAGAACAGGTAGGAGCCAGTTGGTATAATGATGATTTAACCTACGATGGTGTTGCAAAAACATTATTTATTATACTTCCCACACCAGGATGTGCCTGGGCTTTAGGAGATAGTGGAGGATGTACAATGTGCAGTTATGTTTCAGATTGTACATTGGAACCTATAGATACAGAAACAATTCTTAAAATATTTCATGAACATTTATCCCGGCATCCAATAGCTGAAGAGGAAAAAATTTCAGTAAAATTATTTGCATCAGGTAGTTTTTTAAATCCATATGAACTTCCTAAAGAAGCACGTGATGAAATATTAAAAACTCTTGTAAACTTAGGCAATGTTAGCGAAATTATAGTTGAATCAAGACCAGAATATATCTGTGAAGAATATTTAGATGAAATTTTTGAAATTATAGGAAACACTTTATTCGAAGTAAGTATTGGTCTTGAAACTTCAAATGATTATACTCGTCTTAAAAAAATTAATAAAGGATTTACCAAAAAAGATTTCGAAAATGCAGTTAATTTAATGCAAGATTTAAAGGAAAGAAAAAATTATAATATAAAATCAAAAGCATATGTTTTTGTAAAACCTATTTTAGTTTCAGAAAGCCAATGCATTAAAGAAGCTGTTGAAACAGCACATTACTGTGAATCAATTGGTGTAGACAGACTTTCATTTTGTCCCGCAACAATACACAGTGGAACTGTTATTGAAAGATTTTGGAGAAAAGGAGCATACCAACCTCCTTGGATCTGGTCATGTGTTGAGATTATAAACACAGTACGAGATGAAATATCTATACCTTCTCTTTTAGACACATCAGGTTTTGGTTCCAGACGTGGCCCATATAACTGTAAAAAATGCAGTAAAGAATTAAAACATATTATAATAGCTAACAATTTAACACAAAGCAAAATTGAATATGAATGTGATTGTAAAAATGAATGGTTAGCTGAAATTAATAATTCCGATATGAATTTCTCCACTGTAGAAATTAAACATATACAATTATATTAAAGAAAATTTATATTATATTATGGGAGGAAAAAAAATATGAATGACAAATTTATAAGTCTATTGGCAATAATACTTGGAATATTGATTATTATTTTTCCAATAATGGGAATTTTAGACCTTCATGAAATAATCGGTTTAGCAGTATTATTAATTTCCATTTATTTACTAATTGTAGGAACCAGTATAAAGGATTATAATAAAAATGGGTCACTGCTGAATATGATTTTAGGACTAATCCTATTAATATTAAGTATTTTCATAATATTTGCTCCGTCAATGGTTGACTTTTTAGCAGATATTATCGTATATCTTGCAGGAATATTACTAATTATTACAGGACTCATTACATTAGTTACTGAACGTGATACTCGCTTTGGATTCCATATGGGCATAATTGGAATAGTTTTAGGTGTAGTATATATTATTTTAGGAACTTATGTCAAACATCCAATTGTATTTGGTGTTTTAATTGGAGCTTGGTTAATCCTTAGTGGTGTTTCAAAACTATTAGATGGTTAAACATCTATTTTTTCTTTTTTGGTGTTAATATTGATTGGGATTAGTGCAGATTTTGACCCAGTCCACAAAGGGCATGAAAAATTAATTAAAGAAGCAAAAAAACTTGCAGATAAAGAAGACAAGAAAGTTGTTGTTTATCTAAACAAAGGATTTAGTGCGAATCATGCCCCATTTTTTGTTGATTTTAAAGCACGTAGTGAAATGGCATTAGCATTAGGTGCTGATGAAATAAGATCTTTTGAAGGTCTGCACCACAGATTAATTTTATCTTATAGTGTCCCAATACGACTTAAACAAATGATAGATGATGGTGTTACTGATTATATTACCTCAGCAAGTATCTCATTGGATGAAATTAAATCAAAAGCTCAGAAATTTATTGATGAAGGTAATTTTGTTGGAATGCCTAAAAATTATCCCAACAGAAATGAGATAAGATGGTATGCAATAAATGAATTTTTAGGCTCTAAACTTAACTACCATATTGTCAAAGAATTTAACAAGGAAAAATACTCCGGAAGACTAATTCGCCAATCTATTATTGATAATGATATGACCATTACAAAAGATGTTGAAAAATTACTTCCAAAAACTAGTGTTGAAATACTTCAAAGAGAAATTGATGAAAAAAGAGTACCGGGAGATAGAAACTGGAAAGATATTTATAAAAGAATGAATACTTATTCTAGAGGAAATCTTGAAAAAATAGCTTATCTTAACAGTGAGACAATTAATGAAATTATTAAAAGAAGAGTTTACAGAGATCCTGAATCTATCTGGGCTGTTTTTAGACGGTCAAATTACGGTCCTGTAATGACCCGATTGGCCATTAGTTCTATTGAAATGGAAGTTACAAAAAGAGAAGTAATGGAACTGATGAAAAGTTATGAAACCCAAAATGTCATACCTGACAATCAACATGTTAAAAGAGTGATTGAAAGAGCATGGTATGTAGCCTCTGAAGGTGAAAAAGGAATAAGTGCTAAAGAAGCTAATAAAAAGTTCAGAAGTGAAAACATTGTTGTTAAAAATCTTCCTTTGACATTGGAAGCCGGACTAAATTTAACCAAATTTGAAACAAAAATCATGAAAGACGGATTAAATGCTGATTTATATGTTGATAAAAACGGCAAAATTTCTGTTCAGCTTAAAAGTGAAGGGAAAAAAATCAAGACCAAATTAAGATTACCTGCAAAAGAAGTTACATATTTAAGATATATTATGGATTCTCATTTCATTCCATTTAATGGAAGCATAAAAAAAGCTAAAAAAGGTTTTAAAGTTAAAATTGATATTGGTTAAGTTTTTTTAATGCTGCTTTAACCATAATTAAATCATCATCAAAATAATCAATTATTTCTTCTAATTCTTCACTTTTTCTTTTAGAATTATTTAATGTATTTTCAATTCTAGAAATAGAATTTTTTTTAAAGTTATTTCCTTCAGTTAATGATATAATATCAAAAAATTCATCTTTTAAATCATATTTATCTGCAATATCACTGGATTCGATTAAAAGAGCAGACAGAGTCTTAGTATAAGAACTTCTAAGTAATTTTAAAATAGCTACATCCCCAATTTTATCACTTATTTTTTTAACTGAAATAAAATCATTTAAAAATAATAATTTATCAGCAGATTTGCCTGAAACATACAAATAAGGATTATCTGAATCAATTTTACCAATAATCGCTCCATCAACAAAATTATCAACATGATTACTTATTTGAAAAGTAGTTTTAGGAGAAATATTATTTAAATCAAGGAAAATTCCTTTAACAAATTCTCCATATTCTTTTGCAACATTTAATGCATTTTTAGGAGAATTTGCAGAAATTAAAATATCGCTTTTAATAGCAACTTGTTTAAAATCATCTAAAACTTCAATATCTGTATTATTTACATTTTCAATTGTTTGAGATGATCTATTATCCAGTGATGTGATAAATTTAATATTTTCAGAATTGATTAAATTATAAAGATTTTTTGAAACCTTGCCGAAACCTATAAATCCAATTATCATAAAGTTACCCTTTTAATAAAATCATATCATGTAAATTAATGCCAATGTTTTTTGCAATTGTATTACATTTTGCACATAATAAGAAATAAACATCTTTATTTGATAAATTGATTTCAGTTAGTCCTTCATAATTTCCCATTCCTTTAGAAATTACGAATTTATGATTGTCAAATATTTTTCTAAATTCATCTGAAATTTCACTGTCAACATATCCAACAGTCCCACAGCCAATTTCAACAATTTCACCAAATTCATCTAAACCTGCGTCCAATGCTTCTTTCATACAGGCATCATTGATAATCGGTTCTGATTTAACTGCAATTGTAATATCAACATTATATTCTTTAATTTTTGAAAGTAACAATTTGTCAAAAACTATCTCACCAGTATTATCTACAAGATATAATAATTTATCTTCTGTTTTTAGTGAATTTTCAAATTCTTCAATATTTTTTATAGTTAAATCTTTATCTAAAAAGTCTTTTATTATACTTTCAAAATCATCTTCAAGAGTAAATGCTCCAAAATCAAAAATATTTCCAATAATAGCTATTTTAACATGATTTTCTAAACTGTCATCATCTTTTAAGATTTCTTTTACAAGAGGAAGAAGGTCCAATGCAATTTTATTTCCTTCAATCTTTTGTCTGTAATAGGGATCATTACAACCTGTTTTCTGTTTGACCATATTATGCATTACAGAACCTGTTTTATTAGAGCATGCATTTTCATTAAAACTTTCACTTACAAATTTTAAGATATCTGCCATTATTTCAAATTTTAGAGAATCATCATCAGTAGATAAATCCATAGCTTCTTTTACTTGTCTTAAAAAACAAGCCCCACATTCATAACTAATTTTCAATATTAACCACCATATATTATTTGAACTAACTGTATTTCATCATCATTTTCTATAATTGTATCTTCTATTACAAGTTCTCCATTTTGTTTAGATACAACAGTCTGACTGGATAGTTCTAACTCATCTAATAAATCTTTTATTGAGTAATTTTCTTTTGGAATTTCTCTTTCTTCATCTATATGTTTATATTTTAATTTAAATGACATTTTTTACACTCCTAATTCTTCTAAAAATGAACATGCTTTACATAACTCATTTGATGATGGCTCACCACATCGTTTACATCTTCCTTGAGAATAATTTGGTTTAAACTCTCCTTTAAAAAGAGGTTTTATCTTATCATATCCTCTTAATGTTGAATATTTAATTGTAGGATGATTTTCAGCCAGATCATTTATAGCCTGTGAAACTTCACCTCTAAATGACTGCATCGCATATGGACAGCTGTCAAAGTGTACTTCCAATTCCTTTGCAACAACATACAAACCTATTTCTCGTTCTGGAATTTCTCTTAATGGTTTGATTTTAACAGTGAATTCCTCTGCTTTAGATTCAGTTTTTGCGCCTAATTTTCCCAGATTATTTGTATTTCCTTCAAGATAATTCATTAGAATTGCCTGAACTTCATCATCAAGATTATGTCCGGTAGCTATTTTGGTTGCACCCATTTCGCGTGCGGCTTTATTTATAATTGTTCGTCTGAAAACACCACAATATGTGCATGACCCTTTATGGTTGTCTTTTTGCATTATCTCATCTAATGTGATGCCATAAGTGTCTTTTAAACTGACAACCTTATGTTCAATACCTAAACGTTCGGCATGTCGAATAGCAATATCTACTCCATCCTGGCGATAATTATCTATTCCCTCATCAACAGTTACAGCACAAATATCAATGATATTTCTTTTTCGAAATGAATTTAATATTTCAAGAACAGTTACACTATCTTTTCCACCGGAAAGTGCAACCAAAACTTTATCTCCTTTATCCAATAATTGTTCTTTTTTAACTGTTTTAATTACTTTTTTTTCTATTGAATCAATAAAACAATCTTTACATAACATTTGTCCTGATTGTTCTTTTTTAATAATAACTTTTGGATTACCGCATTTAGTGCATTGCATATTATTACCTACATCTGTTCTACAAATTGTGCTAGTTGATTTAGAGTATTAACTTCAAATACATGTGCTCCCGCATCTTCATATAATGAAACACAGCTATCAACAATATCCCATTTATCTCTATCTTCAGGGTTTAGAATAACTACTTTTTTAGCATCCCTTACAATTTCTTCAATTAAACCTACACTGGCAGGAACACCATTTACTTTAGGCCCAGCCCAGTCTCTGCAGTCTGATAATATTATTACATATGATTTATTGTTGATGTTTGCAATTTCCTGAAACTGCTGGAATGCAGTGTACATATTCGAAGTTCCATGAACCATAAGATTTTTTACACGTAAATCTTTTACTTTTACAAATGAATCAATCAAATATTCTTCTTTCAGTGCTTTTGTTGTTTCAATAACTTTATTATCAAATTCGAAAGTTCTAGATCTTTTAAATGCTGTTTGTGCAGAAAACATCAGCATGAAAAACCAGCTACTAATCCATTCACATGACCCACTTATATCATTTAAGAACAGATGTTCATTTTTATGAGGTCTTGGTTTGGACATGATAAGTTCAAATGGAACTCCACCATATTTTAGATTTGCTCTTATTGTTTTTCTAATATCCAGTTTATGTGAATTTGATTGAACTTTTCTTCTTGAACGCTTATTAGCAATTCTTTTACCTAATCTTTGACATATTTCAAGCATTCTAGGATCAAATCTGTTTAATTTAGTTAAATCTTTGTTCATTAACTCGCCGTCACGCTCTAATTTTTTTGCTTCTTCCAAAAGAGGTTGACCTGAAAGCATTTTTAGTTTATTGTTATCAATTTTTTCCTGTCTTATTTTTTGGCCCATATTTCCCTGTTTTTTAATAATATATTTATTTGATTTAGGGCCTTTACCTTTATATGCTTTGGAAGGATTATTATTTTCAGGAATTTCCTTTTCAGGAGCAGCCTTTTTAAAAATCTTTTCAAAAATCTTATTAAATTTAGGAATATCATATTTATCTTTAACATAAACAGCCATCATAGCTGTTTTTAAAAGATTTCTATCATCATCTCCTAAATTCTGATATATTTCAAAAGCAGCTTGTGTGCTTCTAACACTTACAGGTAATCCCTGCTCCCTTAATTGAGCTGATAATTCGGCGATTTTATTTATCATCTTATCGTTTATCAAAAATATCCTTTTTAACTCTTTTTTTATCACTTTCTGTTTTAATAGCAACACCCATACTTTCTTCCATGGTTTTGTCGATATTATTAGTTCCCAAATTTGAAATTGATTTAACCCAGTCTACAGTTCCCCTTACAGAAGGTTTTTTCATTAAGTTGAGATTACGTATATCATGTACCAATTTTACAACATAAGAAACAGTTTCATCATTAGCTTCAGGAAGTTTTGATTTAACTATTTCAATTTCTCTTTCAACTGTAGGATATGGAATGTATAAAAACAGACATCTGTCTTTAGTTTCATCAAGTAATGATCTTTGAGAATTGGAAGTTAAAATTACAATTAAATCATTTTTTAACTCAAAAGTTCCCAAATCATTAATTGTAATTTCATGTTCTCCCAATGCCTGAAGTAAAAAACTTTCCACTTCCTCATCAGCCTTATCAATTTCATCTATTAATAAAACAGAATCATTATCATTTAAAAAAGCATTGAGTAATGGTCTTCTTATGAAAAATTCATCATCAAAAATCTTATCGACATTATTTGAATCATTTTTAGCAGCTTCTAAGTGTAATAACTGTTTTTGATAATTCCATTCACCGACAATCTGTTCAAAAGTAATTCCTTCATAACATTGTATTCTAAAAAAATCTCTATTGAATGATTTTGCAATTACTTTTGCCAGTTCGGTTTTTCCAACACCCGGAGGTCCTTCAATCAACATAGGTTTTCCAAGTAAAAAAGACAAATATAGAGTTGTTGAAATTTCATTATTTGAAACATATTCTGCACTTAAAAGTTTTTCATCAATATCTTTAATTGAAATATTATCAACTTGCACTTTTATTACCTTTAAAAATTTAATTAATAAAATAGGTTTATTGTAAATGTTATATTAAAGTTTAGGTTTATATATGTTGAAATATTAATAACAAAATAGGAGGTAGAAAAATGGGTCGTGACAATACAATTATCATTGCATTAATAGTTGTAATATTAATTGTAGCTGCAGGATTTTTAATTATGGGTGCTATGAATTCGCACAATAACGGAATTGATCATAATTCCACCAATACAAGTAATTTAACAAGCAAACAAATTAATAATACCCATGCAAATGATAATTCTCAAAGTGATTCTGGTTCAAGCCATAGTTCTGATTCTTCAAGTCACAGTAATGGAGGCAGCAGTTCTCAAAGTTCAAGCAGCCAATCCAGTTCAAGTCAGAGCAGTGGTTCTTCTCAATCATCAAAACCACAGGCAGGCCAGGCTGAAAATACAAAAAACTCACCTGATTTCGATTAAACGAGTTAATTTTTAAATTCATCAGGATTTTTGAATAAATCAAAATCCTGAACATAATCTTTTCCAGTAACCATCGCAATTTCTGCTTTTTGAAGTTCAGAACCTAAATAGGCAGCATGTTCAATTCTTTTTACTAAATCTTTTTTAATTATTTCTTCATATATTTCTTTAGCAGATTGCCCTTCAATAACCAAATCAGGTTCATTTTTCTTAAAATGAGTAGCTATAATTTTACTTTTAGAAACAGTAGTTCCATAATCAACACTAATTTTAAAACTGCCTGCTTTATCTCTTACAAATTTTAAAGGCTCATCACGTCTGGTTTTAGGAATTCCATCAATATTATTTGAAATAATATCATTTCTTTTATGTTTATCCTTAAAAGCAACCAAATTTATTCCCAAATCTTTTGGAATAGATTTTCTGTGTTTTGCAAGAAACATCATTTTTGATGCAATAGCCAATTCATAAACACTTCCACGAGTTTTACCACTTTCTTCAGGAGTAAACAATATACTTACACCTAATTCCATTCCAATACCTGCAAGCAATACATTAACTCCACCAGAATCAGCATCCATGAGTTCAGTTACATTTCCAACACCAAAAAACATTGGAGCAGGATTAGTTTTATGAAATTCATGACAGGCAATTATTGATTCGACGATACTTGAACTGTTAACAGGATCTAAAATTAAATCTGCAACATATCTTAAACCCTCAGTATCTTTGATTAATTGATGCATTGCTTCAACTCTTTCAAGAGGAGTTTTAGGAGAAATTCCCTGTGAAAAATTAGTTGGAAGTAAAACTGCAGGAATATCTTTTTCTTTTAAAATTTCCTGAACTTCACTGTTATTACCTAAATCCAGACTTAAAACAAAATCAATACCATTTTCTGCTGCAACCTTAATTTCATTTGGATTCAATGTATCTATACTTAATGGTCTGTCTCCAACAATTGGTCTTAATGTATTGATTAACTCAGGTATTTTATCTGAAAAGTCTTCACCCGCAGCCATACCTATATCAATCATATCCGCACCAGAATCAACAAAATACTGACATTTGTTAATTAACTCCTGTTTTGATAAAAATGGAGCGTTTGCAATTTCAGACAATACCCTCATTGGAAAATCTTCACCTACTGGAAGATTTCTAATTAATATATTGTTGGGTTTTTTAAGAAGTTTTTCAATGTTTTTTTCATCATTTTCAAAATTTTCAATGAATTTAAAAGCTTCTTTGCGTTTTTCTTCTTCAATTAATTTATCTGCAGGTTTATCTTCAGATAATGATATTTTTTCAAGTAAATTTATAACCATCAGCAAATCTGCACCATCAGTTGACCCTTTAAAAGTAGGTATTCCAAGTTCCTTGGTAATTTGCCTTGTTCCTTTTTTAATCAATCCAGGAACTAAAATCATATCAATATCATCTAACTGATTTGAAAAATTTGTTTTAACTTCTTTAATAATTTGATTAGGAGTTAAAAATGCTGCAACCTGAGTATCTGCAACATGTACAATAATATCTTCTTTTGAATCTTTAACTACATTTTTAATTAAAGGATATGCTAAATCTCCAGTTATTATTAAAATTTTCATAATATTCCACAAAGAAACTTCATTTATATTAATAATATTAACAGTTTTGTTATTTAATTATTATCCAGCTAAAAATAATATGAAATATATATATTACAATAAAAATATTATAAAGGAGAAAGATATTATGAAAAAGATTAAGTTACTATTAATAATCTCATTAATTCTTCTCATGCTCTTAGGAATTAATACTATTTCCGCTTCAGATTCTAATACGACACTTGAAAGAGCATCATATGATGATTTAGAAATTAATCATGAAAATTTTAATGAAATAAACGGGAAAGACCCTATAAATGGTGGAACATTTGAAGACATCCAAACAGCAATTGAAAATGCTAATGATGGAGATACAATTCAATTAAACGGTACTTTTAAAAGTACAGGCAAGGAAATAAACATAGATAAAAACATCACTATCAATGGTGGTCAAAAAACTATTCTAGATGCAAAAGGATTTGAATATTTCTTTAAATTTGAACTACATGCAAAAAATATTACTATAAATGGCATAACTTTCATAAATGCCGCACCTACAGTTCCTGAATATGCAATATCTCCTAGATATAATGCTTATGGAAATTATTCTTTTGTCAATTGTACATTTGAAAATAATAATGGAGACCTTATTGGATCTGTTAAAAACATTGAATTTACACTATACAATTGCAATTTCACAAATAATGGTCGCTTAAAACAGGCAGTAATAAGTGGAACCAATATTTATAACTGCAATTTTGTAAAAAATTCCATTAGACTATGGGAAATCGGAGAATTAGAAAATTGTAATTTCACAGAAAATGTTGGAAATGATAGTTATTTGATATTTAATGTAAAGTCAATACGAAATAGTAATTTCATAAAAAATAATGGCTATTTGTCTTCATTGATTTTTAATGTGGGATCTGTCGAAAATTCCAATTTCATTGAAAACAGCATAATAGGCAATGGAATTCTCAACACTGTTGACAGCATAACTGATTGCAATTTTGAAAATAATTTTGCAAGTTATAGAGAAGATCATTATAGAGAAGGTTATTATATACAAGGTTATTCAGGCGAAGGCGTTGTAAATGGAGTCAATTCAGTTAAAAATTCAAACTTCACAAACAACAAGGCAAGCGCTGGAGGTGCAATATACTCTGCTAAAATAGTAAGGAATTGTTATTTTGAAAACAATGAAGCATCCTATGGCGGTGCAATTGCCTCAGTAGCTGATGTGGCAGAATGCACATTCATAAATAATCGTGCATTAGCAGATGGTGGTGCAATTGCCTCAGGAATAAACATAAGAAACTGTTATTTTTTAAATAATAAAGTGACCAAAGGATATAAAATGTACGGTGGAGGAGCCATACATATCCGTGACAAAGAAGCATCAATCACCGACTGCGAGTTCATAGGCAATTTCGCCAATACATTTGGTTCAGCAATATTCATATTCCCATTATCTGAATCTACAGTATCATTATCAAACTTAAAATTCTCAAAAAACACCGCAAATGGAAATTATGATACTATGGGTTATCTATTTAAAAGTTATGGGGACGGTTTGATTGTGCAAATGGGGAATGATAAAATAAATGTTAACTTTGAAAATTGTGAGGGAATCATTAAAAACACTGATAAGTTCAAACTCAAAACAGTAATGAAAACATCACAAAAAGGCAATTATATAACCGTTAATATTGGAGATAAATACAAACACCCATTTTCAGGTTTGAAAATTACAGTTAACATCGGAGGAAAAAGTTTCACAGGAATTACCGACAATGCCGGCAATGCCAAAATTCTGATTAATAATTTGGCCCCAAAAAAATACACAGCAAAAATCAGATATACAGGAGATGAATTCATGTTAAAATCTTCCAAATCATTAAAGATCAATGTGAAAAAACTGACTCCTAAATTCAGTTCCATGAAAGTTAATGGGAAAAAATTCAGTGCTAATCTAAAAGTCGCAGATAAAGCAGTAAAAAAGGTTAAAGTTTCCTTAAAAATTAAGGGCAAAACTTATTCTGCAAAAACAAACTCAAAAGGCATTGCTACTTTTAAATTGAAAAAAGGAAATTATAAAGGAAAACTTGACTTTACAGGTAATTCCCATTACAACAAAGCTAGTAAAAGTGTTAAATTTAAAATTAGGTAGATTTTCTACCTAATTTTTAAAAAAATTAGAGACCTTATCAACAATATATAATGTTTTGGAATTTTATATTGTATAATGAAAATTTCTTATAACAAATTAATCTTTAAATTACCAAAAAAACACATATTCTTTTAAAAAGAAAACCCACAACATATGCCTCCTTCAAATCAACAAAATTTTTTAAAAAGTTGCCAGTTAAAACATAGGTATAAAAAATTTTTATAAAACTTATTTTAACATTAAAAAAAGAATACAAATCTATATAATACCTCTACTACTTTTAAATAAATAATATATTTTGGAATTTATAATGATTATACATGATAAATATATGGAGGATAATTAATGATTGAAATTCGTTTTCATGGCAGAGGTGGACAAGGTTCCGTAACTGCTGCTGAAATTTTAGCAAAAGCAGCATTTAAAGATGGAAAATATGTCCAAGCTTTCCCATTTTTTGGAGTTGAACGTAGAGGAGCTCCAGTCATGGCTTTTACTAGAATTGATGAAAAGCCAATCGACTTGAGATATCAGATATACAATCCCGACTATGTACTTGTTCTTGACGATGGACTAATGAACGTTGTAGATGTATTTTCAGGAATTAAGGACAATACTGAAGTAATTATAAATATCCCTGAAGAATATAAGGGAACTGGAGAACATAATATTTACAGTATTGATGCAACCGGAATAGCACTTGATTTATTAGGCCGTAATATTGTAAATACAATAATTTTAGGATATTTTGCTAAAAAAACCCAAGCAGTAAGTATTGAATCATTAGTTGAAGTAATTAAAGAAACATTCCCTGGAAAAATAGGCGAATTGAATGCAGAAGCTACTAGAAAAGCTTACGAAATGGGATAAAGGTGAGAATATGGTAAATATAGGATGTGTAATAACAACACCAGGAAGTAGTAAAAATAATAAAACTGGAAGTTGGAGAACATTTAAACCAATATTAGACAAAGAAAAATGTATAGATTGTGATAATTGCATCGTATTTTGCCCAGATTCATGTGTAAATAAACAACATGATATTGATTACGATTATTGTAAAGGATGCGGAATTTGTGCAAATGAATGTCCTTCAGATGCAATCGATATGATAAAAGAATAAAGAGAGTGATTTAATGATAAGAGAAGTAATGACCGCAAATAAAGCAGTTGCTGAAGCTGCAAGATTAGCTAAACCACAAGTTATTCCTGTTTATCCAATTACTCCACAAACTACAATTTCTGAATACTTAGCACAATATGTTGCAGATGAAAAAATTGATGCTAAATATGTAAAAGTAGAATCAGAACACAGTGCAATTAGTGCTGCTCTTGGAGCAAGTGCTACCGGAGTAAGAGTATTTACAGCAACATCCTCACAAGGATTAATGTTAATGCACGAAATTTTATTTGCTGCAGCTGGTATGAGAACACCTTTCGTTCTAGCTGATGCAAACAGAGCAATTTCTGCACCATTAAATATCTGGAATGACCAGCAAGATTCAATTGCACAAAGAGATGCAGGATGGTTACAAATTTATGTCGAAAATGCACAGGAAGCATTAGATGCTACATTAATGGCTTATAAAATATCTGAAAATCCAAATGTTTTATTACCATCAATGGTGTGTTTAGACGGATTTATTTTAACTCATACAGTTGAACCTGTAGAAATTCCTACCCAAGAAAGTGTAGATGAATTTTTACCTCCATATAATGCAGAACATGCATTCCTTGATCCAAAATCACCAATGTCAATTGGTAACTTAGCTGATCCTGATTATTATCTTGAAGCAAGACATGACATGCAAGTAGCTATGGATAATTCAGTCGAAGTAATTCAAAAAACATGTGATGAATTTGCTGAAATATTTGGAAGAAAATATGGTCTTATCGAACCATATAAAACCGAAGATGCTGAAATTATATTTGTTGCAATGGGTTCACTTTGCAGTACAATAAGAGTTATTGTAGACCAATTAAGAAACAAAGGTGAAAAAGTTGGTTTACTTAAAATCAGAGCATACAGACCATTCCCAGTAGAAGCTATTGACGAAGCTGTTAAAAATTGTGATAAATTAGCAGTTATTGATAAAAATATATCTTTTGGAATTGGTGGAGCTCTTTATACTGATATTAAAGCAAAAATACATAAAGAAGCATATGGATTTATTGCAGGTTTAGGTGGAAGAGATATAACCCCTGAATCAATTTTAGAAGTTTATGAAAAAACTAAAAATGTACCTGAAAAAGAGGTTACATGGATTGGACTTAAGGAGGAATAGATATGGTAGATATACCTGATAAAAATTTATTAGCACCAGGACACAGAGGATGTGCAGGTTGTGGAGCATCAATTGCTGTTAAATTAGCACTTAATGCATTAGGTGAAAATACTGTAGCTATTTCCGCTACAGGTTGTCTTGAAGTTATGACCACCCCATACCCAGAAACCGCATGGGAAGTTCCATTTATCCACGTTGCATTTGAAAACTCTGGAGCTGTTGCATCTGGTGTTGAAAGTGCATTAAGAATTCAAGGAAAAGATGATGTTAATGTTGTTGCTTTTGGTGGTGACGGAGGAACTGTAGATATTGGTTTACAATCATTATCCGGAGCTATGGAAAGAGGACATAATATGCTCTACATCTGTTATGATAATGAAGCATACATGAACACAGGTATTCAAAGAAGTGGTGCAACACCTTATGGTGCAACTACAACAACTTCACCAAGTGGAAGTGCGAGTTTTGGGGAAGATAAACCTAAGAAAAACATGCCAATGATTATGGCAGCACATGGAATTCCTTATGTTGCAACTGCATCAATTGCATATCCTGAAGACTTTGTTAACAAAGTTAAAAAAGCTGCAGAAACAAAAGGACCTGCTTATATTCATTTACACCAACCATGTACAACCGGTTGGGGATTCGCTTCTGATAAAACAATAGAAATTGGAAGATTAGCAGTTGAAACTGGATCTTGGATTTTATATGAAATTGTTGATGGTAAATTTGAAATTACTTACAGACCTGAAGAAAGAAAACCTGTAAAAGAATATTTATCACCACAAAAAAGATTCAGACACTTAACCGATGAACACATTGAAAAAATTCAAAAATATGTTGATGCAGAGTGTTCTGAATTAGGATTATAAAAAGGTGAAAACAATGGAAAAAATTTCTGTAAATAGCACATTATGTGACGGATGTATGAACTGTGAAAGCATGTGTGAATCTGTCCATACTGCTAGTAGGATAAAAATTATAAAACATGATTCTGCTTATTATTCCATTGTATGTCAACATTGTGAAAATGCACCATGTATAACAATCTGTCCAACTGATGCTATAACCGAAGAAGGTGTTGCAACAGACAAATGTATTGGTTGCGGATTATGTGTAATGGTTTGTCCATTCGGTGCTATGACATTCCAAGCAAGTGTTGCAGAAAAATGTGACCTTTGTGCCGACAGAGAAGAAGGACCAGCATGTATCAAATCATGTACAAAAAGAGCAATTACTATTGTTGATCCGGCTAAAATTAAAGCTAAAAATCAAGAAAAATATCTCTCAAAACTTGCGGGAGTATATGAAACTGATAGTAAAAAAGGCGGAATTGTGCATGTCTTAACAAGTCAGGCAAGAGCAAGACTTGTTTTAGAGGAATAAAAAGAATTATGTTAAATTCTGGAAATTGCAGTGATTGTACTGCATGTGGGAGCTGTCATGAAACACCAAATATTGACACTCCCAACTTATTTTGTTTAAATTGCCAACCATCAGATGCACCATGTTTACTAGCTTGCAGTAATAATGCAATCGAAGTATTAGGTGGAGCCATAACAATCAACAGCGAAAAATGTATTAAATGTAGAGATTGTGTTTTTGTTTGCCCATTAAATATAATTAAAATTTAAATATCTTAAAATAAAAAAATAAGACTAATTAAATTTTATAGGGTTGTTATTTTGATTACAAAAGATGTTATTGCAAATACTGTTTATGAACTTTACAAAGAAGCTGTCATCGTTTTAGGAAATGATGTAAAAAAATCACTTGAAGATGCTCTTAAAATTGAAGATAATGAATTAGGTAGGTTAAATATTGAAGCTATTTTAAAAAATATAGAACTTGCTGAAAAAAAAGGCATTCCAATGTGTCAAGATACAGGTCTGCCAGTTGTTTTTGTCAGATTAGGTAATGTTGAAGTTGAAAATTTACGTGAAGGTATTGAAGAAGGAATCAGAAAAGCTACAAAAGAAATACCAATCAGGCCAAATATCGTTGATCCACTAACACGTGAAAATACAAATGTAAACATAGGAGATTACATTCCCCCAATTGATATTGAATTAATAGATGAAGATTATATTGAAATAACAATTTTACCAAAAGGATTCGGTTCTGAAAACAATAATGCTTTAAAAATGGCGTTACCTGCTGAAGGAATTGAAGGAATTAAAGAATTTGTTGTGGAATCTGTCTTAAAAGCTAAAGGAAAACCATGCCCACCAACAGTTATTGGAGTTGGAATCGGAGGAACATCCGATTTGTGCTTAAAGTTAGGTAAAAAAGCATTACTTGGAAAAGTAGGTGAAAGAAATCCTGACCCTGAAATAGCTAAATTAGAAGAAGAAATTTTAACTGAAATTAATGCTTCAGGAATAGGTCCAATGGGTCTTGGAGGTAAAACAACTGCATTAGATGTGAAAATATTAAAAGCACATACACATACTGCAGGACTACCAATCGGCGTTTGCATACAGTGCTGGGCAGACAGACATGCAACAACAAAAATTTTTGATAAAAATTAAATAACTGCACAAATCATCTGAATGTTCTAGGTGTTGTTGGCCTTGGAATATTGTCATGAAATTCAACAGCAACATCTACCATTTCAACAGATATATCGCCCATACGTTCAAATGCTTTAATAACCCTAAATAAATAAATAAAATAATTTGATCTCTCTTTTTCATCAAAAGAACTTTCAGCCATTTGAGTTGCAATTAAATTAATAGATTTAGATTGAAGAATATGAATTGCTTCTTCTAATTCCATCAAATCATCTTTTAAATCAGTATCCCCATCAATAAATGCTTTAATAGAAAGACGAATCATTTTTTGAGCAGTCTTATACATTTTTTTTAATTTTTTTAAAACATTTGTGTCTATTTCATAGACATCATTAATAACAAATTTTGCAATATGACCACAGTAATCTCCAATTCTTTCCAAATCATAAGCAATCTCATTGTAGAGAAGAGATTTTGAAAATTCTGAATGCTGATCTATACTTAAAATTGTTTCAACAGAAGTTCTGATTTTTTCAACCATATTATTAGTAGCAAAATCCAATTCCAATGCTTTATTAGCTTTATCAATATCATATTCTAAAACAGCATCAAAAGAAGTTTCAAGCTGATATTGAACATGATTTGCCATATTCAGAATCATATCATTAATCAAAACATTACCTGTATTGTTATTGGGACTTACATAATCTCCTAAAGATTCAGCTATTTTTTCATAATTTTTTAAATCAATTGTATAAGCTCTTTTAACAATACCATCTTTAACAAGTGGTTGTAAAAGTTGAGTAACATATCTTCGGCTAAGCCCTAACTGTTCTGCAATTTCATCCTGAGTTGAGGGATTTTCATATAAAATAAAATCTAAAATAGCTTTTAAAGTTTTATCTTTTTTGCTCATTTTACAACCTATTTTTTATAATCATCCAATAAATCATTAGACTCAAAGTGTATCTTATTTGAAGATTTATTAAATCTTGTCTCATCATCTTCAGGAACTTTATTTTGAATATGTGAATCTTTTGTTTGATGATTATTAACTACCTTCTGTTTTCTATGACGAATATTAACATCCTCATATATTTTATTATCATTAATAGAATTATTTTGATGGCGATAATTATTTTGTGGAGCCATACGACTATTATAATGATTTTTAATAGGAGTTTGTTCGTGTTTCATGTATGAAAAATCATCATGTTTACTTGAATGATGAACTTTAGTTACATTAGGCTTTCTAAAATTAACTTCATTAGTTTTATGTCTGTTTGATTTAAATTCTTTATTTGAATTCATAGCATTAGATAATATTCTCAAAATAACAAAGAGAAGCAATATGAAAGCTATAATAGCAATATGAAAATCAAAAGTGGCAAAAATTGGACCATACATATCAGTTACAGGAATATGTAAATCAGCGAATCCACGAGCTAAAAATACTACACCAATTCCAGCAATAATTACTCCATGCCCTTTTTTAACAAATTCAGGTTTTAAAACTAAAGGATAAACACTGATTATAATTAAAGCAAATCCTAAAATCCTATATAAATTATTATCTGCAATATTTTGAATAGAAAGATAGAAATTTAAGAAAGATGCAGGCATGATTCCCCATTCTGCCAATAATGCAAAAATAAATAATAACTCAATACAAGCAATGACGATTAATGGAAATACATATGCAACTTCCCACTCAAAGTCAGTACTGAAAGCCGCTTCTTCCACAGGTTTTTCCAATGCTTCAGCTAACATGTTATATAAAACTGATGATATAACAGAACCTATAATTGTACCTGTAAAACCTAAAATGGAAGTTAAAACTGCAACAAATGCAGAAATAAATCCTACGAGTATAATTTTAGAATAATTCACAATTTCCACCTTAAAAAAATTTAATTAAAAATAAAAATAATAACTAAAGATACTATTTAATTTTTAATAAATTTAAACTTTAAGGTAATCATACTATAGTAAGTGCATTTGGCACATTTTTCAAAATATTTTCTTTTACCGGAATCATAGTTGATGAAGCAATAGAAAAGTCAGCATCTTTAGCTGCTGTTTTATCATCACTAACACCAATAACTGTAGCATTTAATTCATCTTGTAAATTATTTACTGTATTATCCAATACCCATTTATCCGGATCACAAATAATAATTTCATCAACTTCCTTATCAAGTTCATTTGCAATTACCCATGAAATAAATCTTCCACCATGTAATGCAATTGTGTTTCCCTGTGCCAAGTTTACAATATCATTTAAAGAGTGTTTAAGTTCAATATTATCATACATATTTGAATTAACAAGAGTAGCCCAGTGTGCATCACCAACATGATATGCACCAATTTTTCTTGGATAAACATAATCCAGTCCTGCAATTTTTACTGCTGTTGCAAGTGCAAGCAAGTCATGTTTTTGAACAGGAAGTCCTCTGTTAGGAAATTCCTCATTAATTATTTGGATTACTCTTGGAAGGCCAAATTTTCCCCTTTTTGCAGTTCCAGGTTCAAAACCACACATATATCCATGATGATTTTTTGGAAATCCTGTAATTACCATATTTAATCCAGATCTAAGACCTGCTCTAACTTCATGTTCATAAGCACCATTGGTTGCAACAACTTTACCTGGAGACAATATTCTTGCAGCAGCAATTGTTTTTGCAAAAGATTCTGTTGTGTTTTCACATCTGTTAAATGGTCCACCTTCAACTACAATAACATCTGCACCAATTTCAATAGATTTTTCAAAACCGGTAATTACTTCATCATATCCGTCACCAACAAACATGATTGATTCTAAACCTCTACCATATTTTTTAGCAAGATTAGCAATGTCTTCAGCTTCTTTTAAAGGTGCGGCATGACCGTCACCGGTTTGTTCTGATGTTACATTAACAGCTACTGATGATGATAATTTAATCCAGTCTTCTTTATCTGCTTTTTCAGCCATTTCTTTATCAATTAATCTTTCATGGATTCTTCCACGTGGACATTCTGTAAATGCAGGGCCTTTGTTATAACATTCTCCCCCACATCCACTAATATTTCTTGGAAGTCTCATTGCACCATTTTCACCGAAATGATCTAAATCTAAAGGAACATCAACAATATCATGAACCTTCTGCATCACTTCTACACCACGCATGCCAAATTTTTCAGCAATATCTGAAAAAGCATAAGCACAAATATGAATTGGGGCTCCAATCATATCTGCCAATCTACAATTTCCCAACAAATCCATTAATTCCAAATCAGATGCACAAGTTCCTGCAACAACTTCAGTTAAATCGCATCCCAATGGGAATCTTTTAAATTGCATACCTAATTTCATTGTTTCTTCTAAAGAAAGTTGTGAAATTGCATCAACTACTTCAGTAGCATTTTTATTATCAATTTTTGATATTTCAATAGCTGCTTCATCATCATGAACTGCCTTTTTAATTAAATCATACATGATAGTAATCCTCCAAAAAATATTATACTTAATATTATTTTCAGTGAAATATTTAATAAATATATTTCGTTTTTAAACATGAAAATAGATAAATTGCTTATTAAATATTACACCAATAATCTAAACAATTAAAATCGAAGTATTACTAAAAAAAGAAAAAACCAAGTGAAAATAATACTCCTTAAAATAACATATAAAAATTTATATACCTATAAAAAGTAAAAATATTATTGTTACTACATGCTAATTTAGCATTAAATTATTTAAAAAATATGAGAAAAATCTTTCTCATGGCTTCATAAGTCGCATTTTTAAATAATTGCTTAGTAATAAAAGTTTTTTTTGAATAAAAACTTCAAAAAAAATTAATAATTAAAATATATATGTTTTAAGGAGATTAAAAAAATGAAAGTAGCAATTTTAGGTGCAGGATGTTACAGAACTCATGCTGCAAGTGGAATTACCAACTTCTCAAGAGCTGTAGAAGTTGCAGAAGCCACTCAACTATTGAAATGGGTGCAGAATTATTAGAATTAGCTGGAGTAGATGAAGTAGTTGTATCTGACCCAGTATTCGATGGAGACTTTACCGTTGTAGATGATTTCGAATATGCAGATGTTATTGCAGCACACAAAGCAGGAAACCCTGAAGAAGTAATGCCTGCTATCAGAGAAAAAGTTGGTAAATTAGCTGAAACTGTACCAAAACCAGCTAGTGGTGCTATCCACTTTACTCACCCTGAAGATTTAGGTATGAAATGTATTAACGATGATGCTGAAGCTGTTGCTGACGCTGACTGGGTAATGACCTGGTTACCAAAAGGTGGAATGCAAAAAGAAATCATCGAAAAATTCTCTGACAACTTAAAAGATGGTGCAATCTTAACTCACGCATGTACTATCCCAACCACCAAATTCAATGACATTTTCACTGAATTAGGTGCTAACGTAAATGTAGCTTCCTACCACCCAGGTGCAGTACCTGAAATGAAAGGACAAGTTTACATTGCAGAAGGATATGCAGACCAAGCTTCCATCGATACTTTATTAGACTTAGGTAACAAAGCAAGAGGAGCAGCATACACATTACCTGCAAACTTATTAGGTCCTGTATGTGACATGTGTTCCGCAGTAACTGCTATTACCTACGCTGGTATCTTAGCTTACAGAGACACTGTTACCCAAATCTTAGGTGCACCTGCTGACTTCGCACAAATGATGGCTAACGAAGCTTTAACCCAAGTAACTGCTTTAATGAACGATGAAGGTATCGCAAAAATGGATGACGCATTAGCACCATCCGCATTAACCGGTACTGCTGACTCAATGAACTTCGGTTCCTTAGCAGAAATCGTTCCTACAGTATTAGATTACTTAGGTAAACAAGATTAAACACAATATAAATAAGTTTATTTGTTGGTTTATCCAACAATATAACTTATTTTTTAATAATTGAGTAAAATCTGTTATTAAAAAATAAGTTATCTATTTTTTTAACAATATTTAAGAGTTAGATGATTATATGATTGATGATATTTTAAATAAAGCAAAACAGGGTGAAAAATTAACTAATGCTGAATATTTGGAGTTATTAAATATAACCGATGATAAAAAACTCGAAGAATTATTCACAATTGCTTGTAAAATAAGAGATGATCAATCAAAAGTAATTAAACTAACTTCCACAGTTCACATAACTAATAAATGCCAAATTCAACCAAGATGTGAATATTGTGGATTTGCTGAAGAAACTTCAAAAAAAGGATATTATAATGCTTTTTATAAATCTGATGAAGAAATTCTAAATGCTGTTACATCCATTCAGGAAGCTCATATTCCTCGTGTAAGCTGTTCTGGAGGATATGGATATAAAGGAAAACAGGCAGTTAATGCATGTAAAATTGTAAAAGAAAATACAAATTTGGAAATTTTAGTAAATGTTGGTGGAGATTTAACTGAAGAATCAATAGATAAATTAGCTAAATTAGGAGCCAATACTGTTTGTTGCAATTTAGAAACTATCAATCAGGAAGTATTTGATAAAAGAAAACCTGGAGACTCACTAGACCAAAGAATATTAACTTGTCAAAGAATTAGTGATGCAGGAATAGGTCTTTCTTCCGGTTTACTGCTCGGAATAGGTGAAAGTAAAGAAGATAGAATTAATCACTTACGCTTTTTAGAAAGATTTGAAACATTAGAAGAAATTCCTATAATGGGTTTTAATCCTTATGAAGACACACCAATGGCTAATGAACCAGCATTTCCATTAATAGAACAATTAAAAATGGTTGCAATTACACGTATAATGTATCCAAACATTAGAATTACAATGCCGACTCCAACCGTAGGTCCGGAAAATGTGGAATTTTCCCTTAATGCTGGAGCAAATAATCTGGCCACAGTTATTGCAGATAACTACCCTCACGAAGTTAAAGGAGTAGGTGCGCCAGAATATGGTAATTACACAGAAGTAGTTAATGTAATTGAAAAATTAGGATTAACACCTCAAACTAATTAAAAAAAATGGTGTTTAAAATGGCATTTGAAAAAATGATAAAAAACGCATTTGATGAATCTAGAAATAATTGTAGATTTGGAGATACAATTGAAGAAATAACTGAAATTCAAAATTACATATCAAATGCAAAAAAAATATACATCCCAAATAAAAATGGAATTAAAGTTGAAGTATTGAATAATGTTTTAAACGAGTATAATTTACCAGAAGCTGAAATACTTCAAATTAATACAAATACTGCAGACACCAGCAGAATACCTGCACTTGCAAAAGCATATATGGCTCTTGACCAAAGTGATGCTGATTTAATAATAGCAAGAGGAAGATTAGGCATTCCAGGTTCCGGATCATTACTGATTTTTATTGACAATAAAGGAAGAATATTAACATGCGGAACTTCTCCTTCACATGTAATCCATAATAAATCCATTGAAGAAGCTGTTTATGAGGAAGCTTGTGAAGCTCTTGAAAAAATTGGATTTAAAAAAGAAGGCTAAACTATGAATATTGATACTGGAATTACTTCTGAAGTATTAACAATTAAAGCAGAAACTAAATTAATAGACATATTTAATAAAATTATTGATAAAAAAGCTCAAGCCGTATCAACTTACATTGATAGTTTAAATTTAAATACACAATCCAAAATAATTGTTATTGGAACTTATTTTACCGGAGTAGGGATTGTTAAAAAATTAAGTGAAAAATATGAAAATATTTTATTAATTGACATATATCCTCATTTAAAAGATCTACTTTACTCACCGGTTGGAGGAGAAGTTAAAAATAATATAGATTTCTCATCTGATTTAGATTTAATATACAGTGGTGATGTCGTTATTGACACTACCGGATTTGGCGGAATAACACCAGAGCAATCATCCAAATTTGATGTAAAAGCATTTATAATCGAAGACCCAGTAGCAGAAGATAACGATGAATTGTTAAAAAATAAAAACAATATTAATGAAAGATTAAAAGCTGTTAAATCTGAAAATAAAGCTGTATTAAAAACCAAAGGTATAAACACTAAAACTTCAGGAACCATGACTTTAACAATTGGAATTTTAACAAATGTTATAGAAAAATGCCTTAAAAAAGATGGAGTACTTTATAGTGCTGGAGAAATGGGATTTTTCGAAGAAGTAATTTTTAAAGAAAAAAATATTAATAAATTTATTGAAATATCCAATATCAATGCAATTAAAGTATCTACAATTAAACCATTCAGCTGTGAT
>CADAAJ010000055.1:25895-26891 GCA_902785855.1 uncultured Methanobrevibacter sp.
ATTTAAATACAAATATTACTTCAATTAAAATTTATATGGATTTATTACCTAAAAATGATAAGTTATATGAAAATACATTAATTATAACCCACCATCCACCATTATTCATTCCAAAAACCCCAACATATGTCATACATTCCAATTGGGACGTTATTGATGGTGGAGCAAATGAAGCATTAGCCGAATATTTAAAACTTGAGGTTATTGATTATTTTGATAAAGACACAAATATAGGAAGAATATGTAAATCAGATTACACATTCAAAGAATTGAAAAACATAATATCCAATAATTTTGATAATGTCCAAATTGTAAACAATTTAAATGATGAAGAAAAAATAAAAAAAGTAGGAATTATTTCCGGGTTTGGTTTGAAAAATCCAGATTACATTAAATTAGCTAAAGATAAAAATTTAGATATTTTAATATCCGGAGATTTAACCCAAGAAACTGCAATACTTGCAAAAAATATTAAAATTACACTTATTGACATAGGACATCATGAAAGTGAAGTTCCAGGATTGCATAAGTTAGCAAATAACTTATCAGAAATAAACATTAAAACAGAGGTTATTGATGACAAACCAATTGAAATATTAAGGTGATTTTGATGTCTGATGATGAAATACAAAATATGGAAGACCAACAAGTACCCAAAGGTAGAATTGACCTTATTGGATGTGGAAGATTAGGTTTGAGAATTGGAATAAACCTAATTCAAGTACATAGAGGCGGGCCAAAAATTATTGGTGCATTTGATGGGCAAAAAATAGATGGTGGAGATGTTATTTTTAGACTACTTGGTGCTGAAAATGGAGAAAACAAACCTGATTTTTTAAAACGCCTGTGTACTCACAATGAAGAATTCAGAAACGTTGAAAGTTATCCAGAATACATTGATGATAATAATTTAGACTTAATTAAAGGAGATGTTGTAATTATTGTAATTGCAGGAGGAGATACTATACCTACTGCATCAAAAATTATCAAACATGC
>CADAAJ010000056.1 GCA_902785855.1 uncultured Methanobrevibacter sp.
TAAAGTTTTAATAGGAACAAGACGTTCTGGAAAGTCAACCATATTAAAACAAATTATTGATTCATTAATAAAACAAGGAATACCTGAAGATAATATTGTCTGGATCAACTTTGAATTAAGTGATTATTTTGAAATAGACAATATTAAAAAGCTTGAAGAGTTCATATCTCATAAAACTGAAAATATTGAAGGCAAAATTTATCTGTTTTTTGATGAGATACAGGTTGTTCCCCAATGGGAAAAATTAATCAACTCTTACTTTGCAAAAGAAAATTATGACATATACCTTACTGGATCAAACTCAAAATTATTGTCTGGAGAATTTGCCACATATTTATCTGGCCGTTATGTCGAATTAAACATATATTCATTTTCTTTTAGGGAATATCTTGATTACTATGAAATTACTTCTGATTTTAAATCTCATTTTTATAGATATTTGGAAGATGGGGGTATGCCTTCAACATTTGACTATAGTGGTGATGATAAAAGATTAATTCTAATGGATTTATACAATTCTATTGTCCTTAAAGATATAATTCAAAGAAATAATGTTAAAAATGTCGACTTGTTGGAAAGGATTATGAGATTTGTAATGTATAACATTAGCCAGCCATTTTCCGCAAATAAAATTCATAAAAGACTAAAGCAGGATATGGTAAACTTATCTGTAAATACAATTTACAATTATCTGAAATTCTTTGAAAATGCATGCCTGATTTATCAGGTAAAGCGCGAAGATTTACAGGGTAAAAGAATATTAAAATATGATGAAAAATATTATCTATGTGATTTGGGTTTTAGACAGGCAATAATAGGAAACAATCAACGGGATATCACTCGTGTAATCGAAAATATTGTTTATTTGGAACTTTTAAGAAGAGGATATGAAATCACCATCGGCAAAGTTGATAGCCTGGAAGTGGATTTTGTATGCAAAAAACAAAACAAACTCATTTACATTCAAGTTTCTTATTTATTGGCAAGTGAAGAAACTGTTGAAAGAGAATTTAAACCATTAAATCCAAAATACGTAATAACCATGGATGATGTGGATATGTCTCATGATGGAATAATTCATTTGAATTTAATTGATTTTTTAAGGGATAATGAAGTGATTTAACATCCTGGAAACCATACTCTTTTTAGGAAGTATGTCCTTTGTTAGGGAGTTTATCAACTCTGAGTTGATAAACTCATTTTGGTTTTTAAATAATTATTTTGAAGATAGATAATACTTGTTTTTATTAAAAGTAGTAGATAATTCACCTACTTTTCGAGCATTATTTGTTCGCATTCTATCAAACAAAAATCGAAAAAGTAGTAGATAATTTGAAGTGTATTATGCCAACTCAACATGATGCTAGTTAAAAAGAACCAGAAGTTGCATAATCTTGATTCTCCTTTGTTGATTGGTGATGTTAAAGATAATGATGTTGTAAAAAAGGTTAGAGAACATTGTTTCATTGAAACTCACGAAAAAGTTCTACCACTTATGCATATTTTTCAATCAACTTTATACAAATATTTTGAATTAATATTCATGAAAAGAAAAAGTAGCTATTAATTATATATAATTTAAAAAAGTAAAATATTATTAATTAACATAATTGAGGTATTATATTATAATAATTAAAAATTTTCATTCGTATAAAACATATTATATAGTTCGCAACCTTATCGATTTGAACCACAAAACTCCAATATGAAATTTATTTTATTCCATTATCATTTAAGAATCAATTAAAATTATTAATTCTTCTAATTTTATTTTTAAATCAGCCATTTCTTTTTCACCGATTTGGCGATTTAATTTATTTTCGATTTCTTCATTTGTTTTGATTGCAAATTTTTGTATTTCTTTTCCTTTAGAGGTTATCTTGATAATTTTTTTTCGGTTATCGTCAGGATCTATTTCCTTTGTTAGGAATTCCTTTTTTGCTAAAATCTTTACGGATTTGGTAATGCTGCTTTTTCCTATATTTGTTTTGTTTGCTAAAAAGTCAATTGAAACGCCATCATTTTTAGCCAAAACCAGCAAAACTCTTGCCTGGCTTATGGTTATGTCCATTTCCTTTAATGCATTGTTCAGGTAGTTGGTATAGGTATAAAAAAGGTCTCCGATTAGAAATCCCAATTTTTTCTCTGACATAGTAACATTTATATACGATGCTTTTAAAATAGTTTTCTATGAAATAGTTTCATAGGCAATAATTTTATATGAAATAAATTTAGCGAGTGGACAACATGAAAACTGCAATAATATACGTATCCTCCCATCATGGGAATACAAAAAAGGTCATTGATGAAATGGCAACAGTAAAAGACATAGATTTATTCAAAATATCACAAGTCAAAGCTACAGATTTTTCAAGCTATGATGCAATAGGATTTGCTTCAGGAGTTTACTATCACAAGCTTCACAAAGGAATAGAAAAATTAGCCTCAGAAATTGATTTGACAGGAAAGAAAGTATTTACTGTCTATACCTGTGGCATAAACTACATCAATTATGCAAGAGGCATCCAAAAAATCATCAAAGCACAAAATTGTGATTTTGTTGGTGGATTTTCCTGCAGAGGCTATGATACATTCGGATTTTTTGAAAAAATTGGTGGAATAGCTAAAGGCCATCCCAATGAAAAGGATTTTAAGAAAGCTCATGAATTCATAAAGAATATATAGGTGATAATATGGCAAAATTATTCAAACCGAAAATGCCGAAAATAGGCGTTGAAGGACACTGGTCAAGCATGAAATTCAGTGAAAACATCCTGCAGGATGCACTGATAAGACATGTTTTAGGATTGACATATCTGCAGATGGCGGATATAGGAGAAGTATTTGAGATTACAGAAAAGTTCAAGTCAGGCACTGAATGGATTGATGCATGGTCTCAAATGGCAATAACCTTGGAAAAAAGGGCGGATGAATCAAACAGCAATGCAACAAAAGAAAGCGCATATCTTAGAGCATCAACATACTGGAGAGTTTCCCTGATGTATTTCAACTCAACAGATGATGAGCGTTTAGCCGAATACTCTCAAAATAGCCTGGACTGCTATCATAAATATCTGGAAGTTTCAGACATTGACGCAACATATGTGGAACTGCCTTATGAAAATACATTCATGCCTGCACATTTCTATAAGTCTCCAGTTGCCGGTGATAAGGCTCCATTGATGATATTGACTCCCGGCCGTGACACATTTGCGGAAGACACCGCATGGATATACAGGCAAGCCCTAAAAAGAGGAATCCACTGTCTTGTTTATGATGGTCCGGGACAGGGATTTGCCTTAAGAATGAATGGAATAACATTCAGGCATGACATAGAAAACGTGATAACTCCAATCATCGATTATTGTCTGGAGAATTATGACTGCATTGATGAAGACAACATAATATTGTTCGGCATCAGCTTTGGGGGATTTCTGGTTCCGCGTGCTGCCATTTATGATGAACGTGTCAGTATGTGCATTGTAGATCCTGGCAACATTAACTGGGGAGGGGCATTTGCTGAGCGATTGGCAGTGATTGAGAAAATGCCGAAAAGGATTCGTCCTGCACAACTGGACTTCATGCTTGAAGACTACATTTACAAACATGGCGCAACAGCCGATACAATATGCGACGAACTTAGAAAATTCGACAATACAGACATCATTGATGATTTGGACTGCATGACAATCGTGATGGATGGAACTTCCGAGATGACTCAAGGCGAAGCAAAGGTATTTTATGACATGCTTGATTGCGAAAAGGAGTATTTATTGTTTGATGAGGATTCAGGTTCCCAGATGCACGCACAAATGGGAGGCTATGCAACAGCCAGTGAATTATTGCTGGATCTGGTAGAAAAACACTTATAATTTCAATTACATTAGACTCCAAAAATCCCCAAAAGTGTTAATATGAAACATATAAATAGTTCCGATACTTATCGATTTTTCATCACGAAAACTCTTTATTTTATATGGAACTCATATAAAAATACGAACATTTCGTTTAAACAAAGTTAATTCTCAAAACTTTCATTTGCTGAGGTGCTGTTGACATTAACGCCAGAGATATTGAAAATCAAACTTGATTCAACTCATACATATAGCAGGGTTTTTCAAAGCAATTTTCAGATCTCAAATGGCTGATGTTAATGTCATATTTTAAATTTATATTCAGAAATTTTCTATTAATCAGATATTTCTTCAGAAATTGGCATAATCCTTAAAGAAAATCTGTTAAATCCATATCAGTTTTGAGACACATTCATAAGAATTACCACCGCCTTTCAAACATACAACATATCTTGTAGAGCTTCTTTTATTCAGAATTTGTGGTTTAATTATTTTAACAATTTCAAATCTATCTTTAAGTGTTTTAATTAGTTCTTCAGATTCTGATTTTGAAATTATTTTAAAAACAAGATTGCAAGGATAATAATCTTCAATAAGGGAATTTGCAAAATCAATTGTTTTAACTTTATCAATTGTTCTATTTCCAGAATAATTGAGAGTCATGTTGGATAGTGCAGTATCGTATGGCATATACTGCCTATTTGATTTGAATTTAAGTTTTTCAGCATTGAAAACATTTTTATATTCCGCTAGCTGTTTCCATTCTGTATGCCCATCATCCTCAAGAATAATAACGTTTCCAAATATGGGGATGAGATTATATTTCTTGTCAAGAAAATCTAGGATTTTTGATGAATCTGAAACAAGATTGGGAGTGAACTTATCACGACTGAGAATCTTATTTTGTGACAACTCAATATAGTCCAATTCGGATTCAACAAGAACAGACATGGTTAAATTTGAGTTTTTATATTTTTCCATCATTTTTTCAAATTGACCCTGATACGGATGAGTTTTGCCGGAAATATTAACATTTATTTCGGTTTCGGTGCGTTCATATTCATCAATCCATGGCCAAATATCAAATTCAGTGAAAAATTGATGGATTTGAGGATATTTTTCTTCAAATTTGTTAAGATCTTTACTTCTTCCTTTAATATTCATCTGCCCATACCAATAGATTCCCATATTATCGCCCAATATGCATTAATTTGAAGTATTCTTCATTTTTACCAGTGCTTATTTAACTATATTTAGTTTAACTTAATAAGTATATAAAAATTAAAGTAATGGTTTTAGTAATGTTTGAATGAATATTCTTTATTCCTATCATATATGTCGATAAATCATTAAGAATGAATTTCATTGCAGAAGTATTACTATAACTAGATTAATTATATATAATTTAAAAATGAAATCATTAATTAATTAAAATTATTTTGGAGAGGACATAATATGAAAGGCGATGTATATTATGGTAAAGGTATAAGAGAATTAGAAGATGAATATCCTGATTTATATGATGTAGTATCTAACATTAATGAAACAGTATGGAATGGAAAAGTTTTAGATTATAAAACTCAAAAATTAATTGCAATTGGTATTACTGCATCTCGTGCAGATCCAAGAGCTACTAAAAAACAAATCAGAAGTGCTATTGAGGTATTAGGTATTACAAAAGAAGAAATTGTTGATGTTTTAAGAGTTGTTTTATTAACTTCAGGTATGCCTGCATTTTCAAAATCACTTCAAATTCTAAATAGTGTTACTGAAGCTATTGAAGAGGAAAGAGAAGATAAAGCTTAAATCTTAATTCTTAATATTTTTTTTTAAAATTGGGTTGTTTGACAATAACTCTTAACTTCTTATTTTTTTAAAATATATATAAATTTTTTATTATATTTATTTACTAGTAATCTTTTTAGTTTTTATAATATCTTTTATTTTAGTTTCCCCTTTTGTTTTAAATATGTATTTCAATAAAATATAATAAATTATAGCAAATGTAATCTCTCCAATTAATATTCCAAGTAAAACACATACTCCTTGTTTAAATATTGGTGATAATAGTGTTACTATTATAATTTCATAAAGAATAATGCCAATAGTTAAAAATAATGTGTGGTAACTTTTTCCCATTCCATCTAACACTTTTCCAGACATCACTGAAATTTCATTAAATGGAATTATTACAATAGCTGCAAGTGCAATATAAAATATGGATGTTGATGCTCCAGTTACTGAAAATAAAGCAAATCCATACTCTCTGATAAAAAAGAATATTATTGTTGAGATTAGTGCAATAATAATTGCTTTTTTAAGCACATAATTGTATAAGTCTTTTAAATCATCAATTCTTCCCGCACCAAATAAATGTCCGCTTATACTAATTAATGATCTACCAAATGCTTTTTGAGGAGATATCATTATAGATTCGATTCGTGATGCAGTTGAATAAAGTAATATACCAATTTGACCAAGTTGTGCAATTAAAATCTTGTTAAAGAATAACATGGAAATGCAAGATAAACTATCTGTTAGAAAATTTGGAATGGCTACTATAAATATGTCATAAACAATTCCGGGTTTGAAATATTTGAAATTTAAAGTTACTTTTGATTTACCACTTAAATACCAATATAATAAATAAATGGTTGTTATTCCGGAAGATAAAATTGTAGCATATGAAACACCACTAGCTCCCCATCCTAAAACAAAAATAAAAATTGGGTCCAAAATTAAATTTAAAACATTTGTAATAATAAGAAGAATTGTAGGTGTTCTTGTATTTCCTTCAGCATGTAAAGTACTTGTAAAGAAGTTTGAAAAAAGAAAAACATAACAACATAAAAATATTGGTGTTAAATATTGCATGGATATGTCCATAGAAGAAGTGGCGCCCATATAAATTAAAATATTTTTTAAAAAGAATGTAGATAAAATAATTACTAATCCTAATATTAAACATGCTATAATTCCATGTAAAATTGAATTGTAACTATCTTCAAAATTGTTATTTCCAATTTCTCTTGACATTATTGAGTTAGTTCCAACACCAAGAGATTTTCCAAAACTTATAATTAATGTAACTAAGGGCACGGCCACTCCTATTGCAAAAAATGATTCTGCATTCATTTGGGATACCCAAAATACATCTACAAATGAATAACCTGCTTCAAAAAAGGTAAGTAGAAGTAGGGGTCTTGTCATCTGCCAAAAAACTTGTTTTGGGTTTGAATTAAAATCTACATTATTTTTCATTGGTATATGTTTTGTTTTATTTATTATTTAAATAATATTATTCAGTTTATTTTTTTTTAAGATAATATTTGTTGGAAAATTCTAATTAAAAAGAATGTTATAAAACAAATCATACCATAGTTAATAAACATTGTTTTTATTGGGTTTTTAAGTGAGATTTGTGTTTTTAATCCATTAAATTTATATTTTTTATATTTAAGTAGGGTATATGTAGTAATTAGAAGAGCGAAAACATATATGAATATAAATATTATAGAAAATGCAATATCTCCAATTGAACCGGTTCCAGATTCTACCAATTGCATACTATTCGCTGCAAATTGAGAAACAACTGATCCTAAAAAGTTTATTGCCATGTGTAAAATTATTGTATATTCTATTTTTCCTGTTTTTGCATAGACATATGCGAAAAATCCTCCCATTAAAAATGCATAAAAGAATTGATTTAAATTTCCATGGAACAATGTAAATATTGTGGCTGAAAATATTATAGATACTCTTACACCGTATTTTATTGTTCTGTCAACCAGTATTTTTCTAAATATTATTTCTTCAAAAATCGGTGCTATTATACTAATCAATACTAAGTTTAACCACATATCTGATGATGTTAAAAGAGTTTGGATGGGATTTGAAATGTTATGTTGCATAAAACTTCCAAGAATCATTGTTATTGACTGTCCGAGTATATTTCCAATCCACATTAGGGCTATTGTAATAAATATATATTTTATGAATTTTTTTAAATTAAGTGATGTTTTTTCAATATTTTGTTTTTCAATTTTTTTCATAAAATAGAAAAAAATTGGAAATGGTAGGATATAATTGCAAATTGATGAGATTATTGTTGTAAAATTGATATTGGATAATAATTCTTTGTTAAAATAGCCTATTATATTAGATAAAATTATTCCAAACACTATTATGAGTATGGCTAATAATAAATAGTTAAATCCAAGTTTTGAGAAAAATTTTTCATGAGAATTCAAAATATCACCAGTTATTTTGTAAATCATTATTGTATTTTTAATATTATTTATATATTACTTAAAAATTTTTAGGCATACCAAAATATTTATATTGAATTACATTCATATATAATTTTGATAATTTAATGTGGAGGTTTAATTTTGAGATATCGTGGTGGTCGCTCTTCAATTGGAGGAATGCTAACTGAATTAGTATTTAGTGAAGTTTTAAATTCTATTCATAAATCTAATTGGAGAATAGGTAATGATATTAATCAGTGTAAATTATGCGGCAAATGTGAAGCAGTATGCAGTAGAAATGCATTGAATGTTAATCCAATTTCAAAAACATGGACTTTAAATAATAGATTATGTAATCAATGTTTGGCTTGTATTGTTTCATGTCCTGCCCGTAGTTTGACTCAGATAAAACTGTGAAATTGTGTATTATACTATTTTTTTGTCATGACTAAAAATTATTTTGATGTACCTAAAGTATTTTTTGGTTTAACTCAATATTTACTTTTTGTTTTACCTAATTATACTTATAAAATAGAATCATTTAAATAGGATGATTAATTTAATATATTTTGTCAGATGGGATTTGTATATTTAAGTTTATTTTTAGGTTAGCATACTCCCTGAGATCAGGTTCGAAAAACTTTTCATGCTGAGCCGATGTGTTTTTTGATTCCAGTAAAAAATTTTATTTTAGGTATGCCTAAAATATATATATTATAAAATTAAAAATGATATATTGTAATTGGAGAATTCTTCAATTAAAATTAAATTAAATAAGGGGAATAAAAAATGGTAAAAAAGTATGAATTTATAGACAAATGTGTTGAACATAAACATGTATTAATTTTTGCTGCTGGTGTTGCTACAGCTATTATTGGAAAAAAAGTTTTAGAATCTAAAACTGTTAAAGATGCAGCTACTAAAGGAATGGCTACTGTATTATCAGCTAAAAAAGATGCAGAAGAAACATTCCAAGATATGAAAGAAAATGCTGAAGATATTGTTGTTGATGCTCACAGTGAAAATAAAAAAGAAATTTACGTTGAATCAAAAAAATAAATCTATTTTTATTGAAAGGTTTTAAAAATGAAATTTCAAGTAATGTATGATAACGGGCCTCGTTTAAGAGTTCGTTCTGGCCAATGGGCTTTCACTAAAGAAGAAGGCTATGGTCTTGCTTCATTACTTTTGGATCAAAGTTTCATATATGAAGTTTATACTTCTCATAGAAATGGTAGTATTTTAATATATTATGAAGAGGGTATTGAAAATAAAGAAAAAATATTCAATATTCTTAAAGGTATTACATTAGATGATTTGTTTGAAGCTGAGCCTACACAAACTCAAGTTTCAAAAGAAATTAGTGAAGATTTTTATTTGAAATTGTCAAAAATGATTTTTAAAAGGGCAATAATGCGTATATTCTTACCAATTCCTATTAAAAATATTTTAACAATTTATCATGCCTTAGAATATGTCTGGGATGGTTTGGACAGTTTAACTAGTTTCCGTATTGATGTGGCTCTTCTTGATGGTGCAGCAGTAACTGGTGCATTATTAAATGGACAATATCAACCTGCAAGTTCTATGATGTTCTTATTGTCAATCTCCGACGCATTAGAGGACTACACACTACAAAAAGCTAAAAGTACATTAAAAGATAGTTTAGCTTTAAATATTGATAATGTATGGGTAGTAGGAGAAGATGGTGAAGAAAAACAATGTCCTGCTGTTGATATTGATAAAGGCGATAAAATCAAAGTTCATATGGGTGATGTGATACCGGTTGATGGAAAAGTAATTGACGGCGAAGGAATGGTCAATGAAGCTTCAATGACTGGAGAACCAATGGCTGTTCATAAAATGGAAGGTAAAACAGTTCATGCTGGTACTGTACTTGAGGAAGGAAATCTTATAATTGAAGTTTATTCTATGAATAAAGAAACAAGATTAAACAAGATTATTGATTTAATTGAAAATTCAGAAGATTTGAAAGCTGAAACCCAAAGTAAAGCTGAAAAATTAGCTGATTCTATTGTACCATACAGTTTTATTGCAACAGCATTAACTTATTTAATTACAAGAAACCCAACAAAAGCATTGTCTGTTTTGATGGTTGATTTTTCATGTGCTATTAAATTAACTACTCCTTTATCTATTATATCTGCTATGCGTGAAGCATCAGATCACAGAATGATGATTAAAGGTGGTAAATTCCTTGAAAATTATGCAAATGCAGATACTATTGTATTTGATAAAACAGGAACATTAACAAATGCAACTCCTAAGGTTGTAGATGTTATTCCAATGTCTAAAAGATATTCAAGAGATGAAATTTTAACTATGGCTGCTTGTATTGAAGAGCACTTCGCACACAGTATTGCTACAGCTATTGTAAAACAAGCTGAAAAAGAAGGATTAATACATGAGGAAGACCATAGTGAAGTTGAATACATTGTAGCTCATGGAATTGTAACAGAATATGATGGTAAACGTGCTGTTATAGGTTCAAAACATTTCTTATTTGATGATGAAAAAGTTAAATTAACTAAAACTCAAGAAAAGAAAATTGATAAACAGTCTAAAGAACATTCTGTTGTATATTTGGCTATTGATGGAAAATTAGAAGGTCTAATTTGTATTGACGATCCTGTACGTGAAGAAGCAAAATATGTGATTGAAGAGTTAAAATCTTTAGGTATTGAAAATGTTATAATGCTTACAGGTGACAGTGAAAGTGGTGCAAAATCCAGTGCTGAAGCATTGGGAATCACACAATATAAATCACAGGTCCTTCCTGAAGATAAATCAAGAATTGTCGAAGAACTTAAACAAGAAGGTAAAACAGTTATTATGGTCGGTGATGGTATTAATGACTCACCTGCTTTAGCAGCTGCAGATGTTTCTGTTTCAATGAAAAATTCTTCAGATATTGCTCGTGAAGTTGCAGATATTTCATTATTGTCTGATGATTTATATGACTTAGTAACACTTAGAAAATTAAGTGCAGGTATGTTAGATAAAATTAATTCTAATTATAGAAATATTGTTGCAGTTAATGGTTCACTCCTTGTATTGGGTGTGTTTGGTGTTATTCAACCGTCTACATCTTCAATGATTCATAATTTGTCTACAATGTTGTTTGGTGCGATGAGTACTAAATCTGTCTTAAAAGATAGTGACTATGAGAATGATATTGAAGTAAAAGCTATTGATGTAGTTGAAGCTTAATATTTATTCTTTTTTCTTTTTTTTTTTAAAAGTTTTTATATTATTAAATTTAATATTTTATTTGTATAAAAAAAATTTTTTTAAGTGATGTCATGTTTAAAAATTTAAAAAGAAAATTAACTCCTGTAATTTTACCAATTATTTTAATAATAATTTGGTATTTACTTACTGATGGATTAGGAATAATTTCGGCATATATTTTGCCAGGTCCGGCTGATGTGATTTATGCAGCTTCATCTGTTATTGTTAATGGAAAACTTTTAGTTAATACTGTTGATACATTATTTAAAGTTTTTGCAGGTTTAATTCTTGCATCAATTGTTGCTATTCCTTTAGGAATATTGCTTGGTTGGTTTAAAACTTTAGAGAGATTATGTTCTTTTGTAATAAGTATTTTAAGACCAATTCCTCCAGTTGCTTGGATTCCATTTTCTATTTTATGGTTTGGAATCGGTACTTTCCCAGCTGTATTTATTATATTTATGGGATGTGTGTTCCCTATATTAGTTTATACTATGGATGGTGTTAAAAGAACTGATAAAGTTTTAGTTGAATCTGCTCAAACATTAGGAGCTAATGATTGGGATGTTTTAAGATGGGTTGTGCTTCCATCAGCTGTTCCATATGTTGTTTCTGGATTAAAAGTTGGTATTGGTATTGCTTTAATGTGTACCATTTCTGCGGAAATGATCGGGTCAAGTACTGGATTAGGTTATATGATTTTAACTGCTTCAAATCTTTTTGATACTGGTACTACTGTTGTAGGTATGCTTGTTATTGGTTTAATTGGTTTAGCATTTGATTTTGTATTCACTAAAGCACAAGATAAGATATTTTGGTAGGTGTTGGTTATGGCAATTGAAGTTAAAAATATTAATAAATCCTTTGAAAGCATGACAAACGAGGATTTGGTTGTTTTAAAGGATATAAATTTACATATTGATGATGGTGAATTTGTTTGTTTTTTAGGACCGTCCGGTTGTGGTAAAACAACTTTACTAAGATTAATTGCAGGTCTTGACCAACCTACATCTGGTGAAATTGTGGCCGATGGTGAAGTTGTTAAAAAACCTTCTGGAGATAGGACTGTAATTTTCCAACAATATTCTTTATTCCCATGGTTTACTGTTCTTCAAAATGTAGTCTTTGGTTTGCAAATGACAAAAAATGGAACTAAAAAAGAATATATTGAGGCTGCAGAAAGATATCTTGATAGTGTTGGATTAATTGACTTTAAAGATAGTTATCCACATGAACTTTCAGGAGGTATGAAACAAAGGGTTGCAATTATCAGATCCTTGCTTAATCATTCACCAATTTTGTTGATGGATGAGCCATTTTCTGCATTGGATATGCAAAATAGACATAAGCTTCAAGAACAACTTATTGGGGTTTGGAAAAGATTTGAAAATACAATTGTTTTTATTACTCACGATGTTGATGAAGCAATCTTTTTGGCTGATAAAATTGTAATTTTAGATAGAAATCCTGGTAGAATTGCAAAAATTGTTGAAGTGGA
>CADAAJ010000057.1 GCA_902785855.1 uncultured Methanobrevibacter sp.
TCAAGGAAAATCCACATATTATTATGAATGGAAATGCTTTGACGAAAAAATAGGCATGGCCTAAGAATCTCCAGCTTCTACAAGCCGGAGAGGTTCAAAGGTTAAGTTAAACATATTTAAAATAGTGGAATTAAAGAATAAACTGTAATTAAAACAACTACTGTTAAAATTACAATAGCTCCAATAGGAACTTTTTTCCATGCAAGCCCTGCTGCAACAACAGCACCGATCAAACCAATATACCATAACTGATTATCAACTGTTAAAACTCCAGGACAAATTAAAGCTGCAAGAGCTGTATATGGGATTAAATTTAAAAATTTCTCAAATTTAGGTGAAAAATTAAGCTTGTCTATAAATAAAGCCGGAATTAATCTTGGAATAAAAGTAACTACAGCACATCCAAGTATTACTAAATTAATATAATCCATTAGACCTCACCTGAAATAAGATACTTATCATCAACAACATACATTCCAATAACCGCACCAATAAGGGTTGATACAATCAATGCCCAATTACCAATAAGCTGTGTTAAAATAATATTTAAAACAGCAGTAATTAAAACAACAACTGCAATTTGTCTATTTTCTTTAATTGCCGGAACTAATATAGCTACAAATAATGCATATAAAGAAATATTAAAACTGTTTGTGACAATTACAGGCAGCAAATCCAAAATAAATACACCAATTGCGGCACCTAAACACCATGACAACCATGCTGAAATAGCTAAACCCAAATATAACCAAATATTATTACTATCACTAAGTGAAAACATTGCAAATGATTCATCAACAGTTAAATGAGCCGATAAAATATTTAAGCCTAAATTTGAATTTTCAACTTTGTTTAAAACGCATGTAGTCATTACAAAATATCTTAAATTAACCACAAAATTAGTTAATATAATAGTCATTACACCTGCACCTGAAAGCATCATTGATGCAGCAATAATCTGACCAGCACCTGCATAAACTAAAAAAGACATTGATATAGTTTGTAATGGATTTAAACCAGCTTTAATTGCAATAGCTGCATAACCTATACCCATCGGAACATAACCAAATGCAATAGGAATTGCCATCTTACTGCCTTTAATAAAATTAGCTTTACGTGAAATATTAACGACTCCAAAAAAAAGTTAAGAAAAAATTAACTTAGTAAATTACTAATCTGGTCTGTATTAATAATACCAAGAACCTTCATATCCCCATCAACAACAGGAAGACATGATATATCAAATTTACGCATTTTACGAGCTATATCCTCAATGGAATCATCTGCATGACAATATTTAACAGTAGTAGTCATAATATCAGTAAGATTATTGCAGTCAGTAGCTATAGATTTAGATAAATCCCAACTTGTAACAATACCAATTAATTTATAATCATCAGTTACAACAGGAATATGAGTCATGTGAGCATCCAACATCAATTTAGCTGCTTCACGTACATCAGCGTTTTCTTTAATAGTAGGAATTTTTTCCATCATTATATCTTCAACAAGACTATCTGATAAGAATTTTGAAATAATAAAATTGAGCTGACCTTTTTCAAGTAAAAAAGCATCATGACCGTAATTGGATTTGATTTCTGAAAATGAAACTTCAACATCATTTGCATTAAGTGCAGTTACAATTTCAGTACTTTGTTCAGATGGATATAACCAATCTGAATCAACAGATATGACTTCAACTTTAGATTCAACATCTTTAAATCCATCAATTAAAGAATTATTAACTGAAAGGTCAAATAAATCTACAGCTTTTGTAATAAATAAATAACTGTTAGCATCAAAACGTTTAACAAATGATTCACCTTGATGGTGAAGGTAACTTTCAACCTGGAAATCCATAGTAAAATCATAACTGATTTCTTCTTTATCCTGCAAATCACGTCCAAATTTGAGATACATTGATTCATCACTTAAATAAGTAATATGAGCAATCATACGTGCTATAGATAAACCATTTCTAGGAGTTTCACCAGTTTCATAATAATTACCACTTTGCCAGTGAGGATCAGAAAAAATTGCCTGTCTTCCAACTTCATTAAAGGCAATTTGCTGTGGAGATGAACTTCCGGTTGTAGCTATTGGAACAGCTTTTTTAACCATAGCAGGATAAGATACCAACCACTGAAGAACCTGCATTCCACCCATAGAACCTCCAATAACAGCAGCTAATTGAGTGATTCCAAATGAATCGATTAATTTTTTTTGAACTTTAACCATATCATTAATGGTAATTACTGGAAAATCAAGCCCATATGGTTTATTAGTTTTTGGATTGATTGAACTGGGACCAGTTGTTCCTTTACAACCTCCTAAAACATTAGAACAAATGATGAAATATTTTTCACTATCTAAAGCTTTTCCAGGTCCAATTAATATTTCCCACCAACCTGGTTTTTCATCACCTTTATGCCAACCTGCTGCATGAGCATCACCAGTTAATGCATGACAAATTAGAATAGCATTTGATTTTTCTTTATCAAGTTCCCCATATGTTTCATAGGCAACAGTGACATCTTCAATAATTTCGTTACTATCCAATTTGATTGGTTCTTCTATATTGAAAAATTTTGTCTCAACAATTCCAACAGATTCTTTGTTCATTTAATTTCTCCAATTCCAAGTTTATGCATAGCACTTTTTGCAGCTGATTGTTGTGCTTCTTTTTTATTTTTACCTTTTCCAACACCCATTTCTTCACCATCAATCAAACAGGACATTATAAAGGTTTTGTCATGAGGAACTCCATGTTCATCAAGGATTTCGTAAGATATTTCCACTTCTTCTGCATCACCATATTCTTTCATTGCAGATTTATAGTCTTCAAAGAATATTTTTTCCTGATCTATATATTTAAATATAAAATCAGATACGAAGTTTTTAGCAAAATTAATACCTTGATCTATGAATATTGCTCCCAAAAATGATTCAAATAAATCAGCTGATATAGATACTAATTCATTTTTTGTTAAATTTGATTCCTCCGCAGAAACATGAAGATAGTTACTTAATCCCAATACTTCAGAATAATAAATCAATGCATTCTGGCATACATAATTAGAACGTATTTTTGTTAATTCACCTTCTTCATAATGAGGATATTTTTTATATAAATATTCAGATACAATTAGACTTAAAATAGAATCACCTAAAAACTCTAATCGTTCATAATTATAATCCAAGTCATGAATAGTGGCATATGATGCATGTGTGAATGCTACATCATATAACTGCTTATTATTCGTATTGATATTAAATTTTTCAAATAAATCCATTTTAAATCCCAATAATTAAATTACTGATTAATAACTATATTAGTTAAACTTTATATAAGTATTTGAATAACAATGTTATATAATACTTTTCATATGCTCTCTTACATTTACAATTTATAAGATACTCAACAGATTTTTACTAAACAAAAAAAGGATTTGGTAAATATGATAATAAATTGGCAAGAAGAAATAACAAAAATAGACCCAGATATAAAATTTAGAGCTCAAGGCGGATGGTTAAAAACTGTTGAAAAATTAGATAAAAGTGTTAAAAACGGATATTCACTAGTTGGAGATTTTGTAAAAGCAGGAGACTTTGAAGAAAACTATGATGAAGGAATATATCTTGATTGTAATAAAGAAGGAACTGCCAAAAAAACACAACAGGACTATCGATTATTCCGATTCAGTGAAGGAAAAGTAAGACTACTCGATATGGTAATCGATGGTGAAAATGGCTGGGCAGTTGAATTATGGGATGCAGTTGAAGACGAATTAGTCTGAAATTTTCCCTCTAGGTTTGAATTTAGAAACCCTTTTAACCTGAATATACTGGCCAGGTTTTGGACAGTGATGTTCTTCTAAAAGAATAATTTTGTGATCTAAATTCTTAGGGAAATTTTTTCCCTTACCTTCAATAATTCCTCTAAAATTAACACCAAACTCACCTGTAGCACCAATATCCATAGTTAATTTTCCAGATGAATCTACTTCATCAAAAAAATTTTCTAAATCCATTGTTTCAAAAATTGGTGCTATATAACTTAAAGCCATCAAACCATTTTGATTTTCACGAATCTGAACTCTTCTTTGGTCAAGTTCTATTGACCTGGAAGTTTTATCAATAGTAATTTTAATTTTATTTGAAATTTCGGAACTTGGCATAAATATCACTATCCTATATGGCAAAATTCACAACATGCACATGTAGGTGCAAAATATGAATCATCAGGTTCAACAATAGCTTTTTGTGCAAATAATGTAATATTAAATTTCGGTTCGTATTCTTCACTAATTTCTTTAGTCATAGGAGACAATCCCCTATAATAAACTGGCCTGTAACCAGTTTGTGAAATGTCAAAGTAGAATTTTTCACCAGTAGTAAATTTATTAAAGAATTCTTCTAATTTTAATGCCTGTTTTGGAGTTATTGAAAAAGTAAAACCCATGGTATCATCACTTCTTTGCCTGATTCCAGCATTAGAAATGTCAACAGCCAATATATCATCGTTTCCTCTAACAAAAACAACACAATCTTCTAAATTTACATCATTTTCAACAGCAATATCATTTAAATCAACCATAAATATCACCAAAAATAATTTAGTTATACCTAAAATTAAATATAATAAACAATAATTAATAAAGTTAACTGTTAAAATAAGCTAAATGAAAAAAAGTAGTTAAAAGAAGATTATAATAATAATCTTCACAACCAACTTACACTAATCTTTGTCTGGTAGTTGGTTTTTTATTTTGCCAGCTGTATCTTCTTAATTTTTTAGATCTACCAAATCCACAAGAAGCACAAACTTTTTTACGTATATGGTAAGTGTTTTTACCACATCTTCTACATCTTATATGGGTTTTTTTATTCTTTTTACCCATTGATGGAGTTCCCTTTGACATTGACACACCTCCTTAATTTATCATGAAAAATAATCTAGAAAAGTATTTAATAATACTTATGGTGAAATATAAACAATATTGTCTCCTCTAATGAGCACAACACCGAGTCTTCTAGTTACTTCGCCGTCTTGTAACTCTTCTGCATCATTAAGAACTAAATTCATGTGTAAATCAAAGCTCTTAAGTATACCTCTAAATTCACGATCTCCTTTGAGTTTTATTAAAACAGGAGCATCCACAGATTTTCCTAATGCGTCAAGTGGTCTTTGAACATTTTGTCCGCTCATTATATCACCTTATATTATTATAAATTTTAACATATCATTATTTGAACTTCTCTGTCAGTTGACAAAGATTCCCAGTAAACTCATAAAATGAGAAATACTAAGCTATCCCCATTGTCCATCAGGTTCATTATATGCCCAATCTTTAATTCAAAGCAAATTAAAAATTTAAACATAAATTAATCATTAGTTTGTACAGAATACAATTTATTAAACATAATATAATCAAGTTAAGATAAGACAAAACCTAATTAAAACTAATACTATTAAATATAACTTACCTAGTATATAAATGTTACCTTAATTTTATAAAATATTACTTATCAAATGCTCTTTGACATCGATTAAAATTAATAAAATACTAAATATATTTAAATCAACCATCACAGGGACATCATGAAATTCAACCGAGAAAAATATATTGATTTATTAATGTATATTTTAACAAAAACCTATTCACATGAAGCATTTGGAAAAACCTTATTATGTAGTATGATGTATTTTATAGACTTTAATTATTATGAACTCTTCGGAGAATTACTTACAAATGAAACATATATTAAATCAAAAAAAGGGATAAAACCCGAACATTTTAAAGAAATAACCACTGAATTAATAGATAAAAAACAACTATTTTTAAAAAAAGAATCATATTACAACAGAACCATACTCAGATATTACCCAACAATCATTCCAACAGTGAAATTTAATTGCCAAGAAGAAAAGATAATCAACAATTCCATTACTAAATTATACAATAATAATGCCAACACGATTATTAGCTATGCTCGAAAAGATCCCCCAATTATAATCGCAAATTTAGGTGAAAAAATTGATTGCAGATATGTTTTTTCAAGAAACAAAAATTACAAAATAAATAACTTTATTTAATTTAAACATTAAAATATAATCCAATAAATAAAATTAGGGATAGCATGAGTATAAAAGTTAAAAAAAGAAACTTTCTTAAAAAAAAGAAAATTAAAGAAATAAAATCACAATTAGGCGAATATGGAGATTTACTTCAAGGAAAAAAGAATGTTGAAATACTTGAAGCCGAACCTAATTCATTTATTTTAGTTGATGGAGAACCTTACATTATAATTATTGATGATAAACCATTCCCAACACTTAAAGCAGCATTAAGCAATCAAATTGATGGAAAAACCGTCACAGTAGATATGGGAGCTATAAAATTTGTAAGTAATGGTGCTGATATTATGAGTCCAGGTATTGTTGATGCATCAGAAGGTGTTGAACCTGGAGACATTGTTCTTATAATAGATGAAACTCATGGAAAACCATTAGCTATCGGAGTCAGTTTAATCAAAGGTGAAGAAATGGTTGAAAATGATTCTGGAAAAGCAGTTGAAACCAAACATTATGTTGGTGACGATATTTGGAACTTTGAACTATAAGGTGATTGAATGGTAGAATTAAGATACAGAGCAGGTCAGATTAGAGACCCTGGTGTTCATAAAATTGGAATAATAGCTCTTGGGTCTCACCTTGAAAATCATGGCCCTGCACTTCCTATCGATACCGATGCTAAAATAGCTGCACATATCGCATTTGAATCATCACTTAAAACAGGTGCTAAATTTTTAGGAATAATATTTCCAGCATATGAATTGGATACAATAAACCATGGAATTCATGTTTCCCTTGATGAATTAAAAGAAAATGTTATAAACACCCTAAATTCAGCAAAAAAATTCTTAGATATAGAAAAAGTTGTTATTGTAAATGCACATGGTGGAAATATACCTCTCATGGCAGAACTATGGGATATTGAAGATAAAACTGATTTATCAATTGTATTCAACAATAAAGTTATTTCATCAGAAGGTCCTCACGGAGGCAGCGGAGAACTTTCAATGGCTAAAGTATTAGGAATAATTAACGAAGAAGAAGTAATTAATCAGTCAAATGTGGACAAGTATGAAGAAGTTGGTCTGCATGGTTTTAAACAGGCACGTGAAAATGATCCAAACATTGAAGAAGGTGCAAAAGACGTTGAAGAAAATGGTGTTTATGTAGATGAAGAATATGGGCATAGATTATTTAATCTAGCCATAAACTCCGTAATCTTTGATGTTGAAAAATTATTGGATTTTTAAAAAAAAAAAATATTAAGGATTATTAGAACTCGGTTTAGTACTTTTACTTTGAGTATCCTTACTAGTATCTTTACTAGGATTTGACGATTGTGAAGTATCTTTTGAACTAGAAGTATCCGTAGTAGTTTCTACATTAGACTTACTGGATTGTGAAGAAGGCTGTTTGTTTGTGTAATCCTTATCTTTATAACCATAACTTTGTCCACTGTATCCACCATCTTTAGTATCAGTAATAACTGAAAGATTATCTAGCACTCCACCTGATTCATTTTTAGCAGGTAAAATTGAAATTGGACCAGTCATAGATGCAAATACAGTTGCTAAACAAAAAGCAATGATTGCAATTATGAAAATAACTAAAACAGTTGCAGATCTACTTGCCAATATAAACACCCTATAAAATTTAATTAACTATAATATGTATAATGAAATATATAAATATATTGATAGTATGAAAACAATTAAAAAACCTATACAATGCGAAATAAATATTAAAAAATCCCAGTTTATTTGCTCATTGTTTCCAACTAAAAATAAAAAAGAATCAAAAGAAATTATTCAAAAAATAAGTTCACAGTATAATGATGCAACACATAATTGTACTGCTTATATTGTAAATGACGTTGAGGGATTTGATGATGACGGTGAACCTGGTGGAACTGCAGGAAGGCCTATGATTAATGTTTTACGTAAAAATGAACTTCACAATATAACTGCAATTGTTACAAGATACTTTGGAGGGATTAAATTAGGTGCCGGAGGTCTTGTAAGGGCTTATTCAAAATCAGTACTGGAAGCTATTGGTGAGGCTGAAATTGTTGAAATTGAAGAATATGATGTTTATGAAGTGATATTTGAATATGCAGACATTAAACTTGTTGATAGTGAAGTCAGAAATAATAATTTAAAAAGTATTTATAAAGATTACTCAAATAAGGTTACATATCATATCATATCAAAAGACAATAAGGATATAGAAAAAATATTTGAAAAATATAATGATAAATTAACAGTAAATTATAAAAATAAGCAATTTTTAGAAAAAATATAAAAAAAGAAGAACTTATTGTTCTTCAAATTGATCTGCGCCTACGCCACATACTGGACATACGTAATCTGCAGGTAATTCGTCTTCTTCAAGAACGTATCCACATACTTTACATACATAAGCCATCATATCACCCCTTATTCTACTTTTTCAAACATGTCAGCGGTTGCACCGCATAAAGGACATTTATAATCTTCAGGGAGTTCATCAAATTCATCTGTTACAAATCCACAAACTTTACATTTAAATTTTGCCATATAAACACTCTCCTTATTAATTAAGTATATAATTAAACTTTATATTATAATAGTATATAAAATTATTCAACTTTTTCAAACATAGCCTTTGCCATTTTGCATTTAGGACATTTAAAAGAAGCAGGTAACTCGTCAAATTTAGTTCCGTTAGGAATATTTAACCCTTCTTCAATATTATCTTCATCAAATACATAACCACAGATTTTACATTTATATTTAGCCATAAAAAATTCCTCATTAAAATTAGAATCTGTTAGGAACTTTCAAATGATCCGGAAGTGGTTTAATACGTGCAGGTGTTCCTATTGCTAAGTAAAATGGTGGAACAGAATGAATAACAATAGCTCCAGCAGCTACAATAGAACCTTCTCCAACTTCAACATTGGATAAGAATGTTGTATTTCCTCCAATTGAAGCTCCACGTCTAACTTTAGGACCTTGAAGTTCATAGTTAATCCTTACAGGATATTTATCATTTGTAAAACAAGCACATGGTCCAATAAATACATTATCTTCAATTACTGAATTAGTTGGAATATATACATTAGATTGGATACTGACATCATTTCCAATAATTACATCTCCTTCAATAACAGTATTGGTTCCGATTAATACATCATCTCCAATGTTTGTATTTTCACGGATGACAACATTATGCCCTGTTCTAAAATTATCACCAATAACCACATCATTATAAATAATAGAATTTGATCTGATGGTGTGATTCTTACCTATTACCGGAGGCTTTGAATTTGGAGAATATTTAACACCAAATTGAATATTTTGGTCAGCAAATAAATCTAATTCAGGTTTAGAATAATCTGGCTGTACAGATTCTTTTTCAATAACAGGATTTTGATAAATAATTTCTTCAGCCTCTTCCATCTGAGGTTGCCTGTAGAAATTGTCTTGTTGATAGACTTGTTCTTGAGGTTTCTGTCTTTCGCTATAATAATTATCCTCTTGTTTTTGGTATTGGTTTTCTCTGTTTTTTGATTGCCTATCATCAAGAGATTGTGAAAATCTAACCATATTATCGAACCTTTCTTTAATTAAATTTAATTAGTTAATGAATATAATTATGTTTCTAATTAGTATATATACTAACTGGTTTTAAAACTGAAAAGTTAAAAAAAAAAGTTCACAAAAAAAATTATGAAAAAAAGTAAAATAAAATAAGGAAATATAATCCTTATTTTTTAACAATAACATATCTTTTTGCCTTATTTTGTTTAAATTTAATATTGTAAGGATATTTTTTACCCACTTTAAGACCTTTAATCATTTTAGGAGTAAATTTAATAACACATTTACCCTTAGCATTTGTTTTGAAGTTATACTTTTTACCATTGAATTTAATGGAAAACTTCTGATGTTTAAATAGAACTGATTTTTTATAAACAGCACGAAGTTTATATTTACCACCTTTTTTAAGATGTAACTGTTTAGCCAATTTCTTATTTATAGAAATAGTTGCCACACCATGTTTATTAACTTTAGTTGAGAAATATTCTTTTCTAAATTTAACATCAATATGTTTTCCAGCTAATTCAGGACCTGCATTAAATTTAACTTTTTTCTTACCAAGATATCTGAATTTAGGTTTTTTAACTATTTTACTTTTAAGACCCCAAAGTACAACTTTAGATTTAGTAGTGTTACCTTTTTTAGCTTTAACATATTTTGTAGCATGAATAACACTTTTTACTTTAATTTTATTTGAAACTGAACTATCATCTGCAGTTGCAGTAACACGGTATTTTCCAGGAGCTAAAGTAATAGGAACTTTTGCATAACCTTTTGCATCACTTACAGCAGTGTATTTTTTACCACCCATTACAAAATTAACAGTTACGCCTGAAACAGGATTGCCGTTACTGTCAACAACACGAACTGAATATTTAGATCCAACCAGATAATATACTTTCATATTATGATTATCGGTAAGTGAAATATGATAATCAGGTCCTTTGTTAACATTAAATTTAGCCAAAGCAGTTGCATTTAAATATTTATTGTCTCCACTGTATGCCACATTAACAATATTTTCACCTAAGTCAATACCTTTAACCGGAACAGTAGCGGTTGAATTATCCAATTTAACATTATTAAATACCTGAGATCCAACTGTAATATTAACAGAACCGGTACCGTTAACTACAACAACAGTAATGTTTTTAGTTTCACCCAATATAATTTCTTCAGGAACTATAATATTAATTACAGGAGGTATGAGTTTTTCAATAACATTAAATTTGGTTGAATTTGTTCCGTTAGTATAATAATTATTTCCACTATAGGCTACATCAACAGTATTTTCACCTAAAACAAGACCTTTAACTGAAACAGTAGCCTTAGAATTATTTAACTCAACATTATTAAATACCTGAGATCCAACAGTAATATTAACAAAACCAGTAGCATTAACCACAACAACAGTAATGTTTCCAGACTCATTTAAATAAATAACATCAGAACAGTTAATCAAAATTACAGGAAGAACATGATTTTTAACAACATTGAATTTGGTTGAATTTGTTCCGTTAGTGTAATGATTATCTCCACTGTAATCAACATTAACAGTATTTTCACCTAAAACAAGACCTTTAACCAAAACACTAGCACGAGAATTATTCAACTCAACATCATTAAACACCTGAGAACCAACAGAATATTAACAAAACCAGTACCATTAACCACAACAACAGTAATATTATTAAACTCATCAAATAAAATCTCACTAGAACAATTAATTTGAATCACAGGAGACTTTTTAACAACATTAAACTTAGCAGAATTAGTTCCGTTAGTGAAATAATTATCTCCACTGTAAGCAACATTAACAGTATTTTCACCTAAAACAAGACCTTTAACCAAAACACTAGCACGAGAATTATTCAACTCAACATCATTAAACACCTGAGAACCAACAGGTAATATTAACAAAACCAGTACCATTAACCACAAGAACAGTAATGTTATTAAACTCATTTACATAAATAACATTAGAACAGTTAATTAAGATTACCGGAAGAACATGATTTTTAACAACATTGAATTTATCTGAAGCATTTCCAATTAAATGATAACCGTCTCCACCGTAAGTTACATTAATTGTATTTTCACCTAAAACAAGGCCTTTAACTGAAACAGTAGCCTTAGAATTATTTAATTTAACATTATTAAAGACCTGAGAACCAACAGTAATATTAACAAAACCAGTAGCATTAACCACAGTAACAGTGATGTTTCCAGACTCTTTAAATAATATTTCATCAGGACGACTAATTTGAATTACTGGAGGTACAGCAAAGTAAAGAGGGAATTTGAAATTATATTCATAGAACTTACCAAGTATTGCATTGTTATCACTTTCACTAACATGATAAACAAATTTACCTGTTCCTGAAGGTAACTCCAAATAATCTTTATTAATACTTCCACCAGTAGAAGTTAAATTAAAATGAACAAGAGATATTGTATGATTAATATTTAATTTTCCAGTTTCATTTGCCAAATGAGATAAAACCAATGTAATATTTTCATCTTCATTAAGTTTAATTGTTGGTATATCCAATTCCATATCCAAATATACCCAATTGGTTAAGTTAAAAGCTGCTGATACATTAGGCCTATCTTTTAAGTTTAATATAGTGTTTCCCCACCAGTTACCATTAAGATTGGATTTAGGTAAATCTACATCATTAAAAGTATCAATTTCAAATCCACTGTCTGCAATATTATTATATATCACACAACCTTCTAAAATAACATTAGAACTTGATGTTACATCAATACAGATTGCTCCTCCTTTTTGAGCTTTATTACTCATTATTAAGGAATTTTTAACTTCAATATTATCTGAAAAAATAACTCCACCCGCATTAGCAGTATTATTTCTAAAAATAAGGTCATCAGCTTTAATCTTACGACTTGAAACAGCACCACCAAATTGAGCATTATTTTGAGTAAAATTTGATTTTTCTACAGTAGCCCCTATATTTCCAAATATTGCACCACCATACCGGTAAGCACTATTATTTACAAAATTTGAAGTTTTAACAGTTAAAGAATTTACTCTGACAGCACCACCATCAAATGTAATAGCCTTATTCATGAAAAAATTAGAGTTTGAAATCTCAGCTCCATATAATACATGAATAGCACCACCATATAAATAAGCAGTATTATTTATAAAAGTTGAATTATCCACATTTAAACTTAACAATGAGGCAACAGCTCCCCCAGATTGCTTCGCAGTATTATTTACAAAAGTAGAATTAAATACAAAAACCTCAGCCACACCATTAATCGCACCACCATTTATTGCGGAATTAAATTCAAATGTAGAATTGTAAATATGTGCATACTTTGAACAAATAGCCCCTCCATAAGATAGAGTTTCATTTGTTGCCGAATTATTTCTAAAATAAGAATTATAAACAGTAATATTAAGATGGTCTGCACCATCAATAGCTCCACCATACATAATAGCAGAATTATTTATAAAATTACAGTCATAAATCTTAAGATTCTCTGAAAAAATAGCTCCACCTCTAAAAGCATACCCATTAATAAAAGTCAGATTTTTTAAAACAACATTATTTGCAGTAATATTAAAAATCCTACCTACATTATTTCCATCAATGGTTGCACCATTACCATTAATAGTAATATTTTTAGAAATAACTATTCCATTAACAGAATAAGAGTCTGTATTCTTATATAAATCATCAGCACTTAAATTTAAAGTACCTCCTTCATTAGTTGCATCTATTTTATCCTCTAAATTTTGAAAAGTATATTCATTAACACTTAATTTATCATTATCGCCACTTACAGACAATTTATCAATTTCATCTGATTCTGTAGCAGCATTTATAGTTTGTGTATCATTAATATCACTTGCATAGATAGTATTAATACCTAATACTAGAAATAAAAACATACACATAATTAATAGTTTTTTCCCACCCATTTAAATCACTTAAATTAAAAAATAATTAAATTATAAATAAAAAAATTATAAGAAATATAAAAAATGCATTAAAATACAATTAATATTTATAATTTGATAATATATATATTTTTGTAAAATTTATATTATATTTAAAAAATATTTAAAAAAAAATAGGACTAAAAATAAAGTCCTGTTTAATAATAAATTCAAGCCAAATGATTATTCTTTTTTAATATATAAAATCCAAGACAAATCATAACCAAGACTTGTATTGCAAAGAGTAAATAGAACCAATCTCCAGAATAAGCTAATTCACGAGCTTCATCTGTTGCAAATAAATGGAAATAATCTGAAACAGAATTAACAGCAAAATGAGCTATAATTGGAAGAACAAGGGATCTTGAGTGAATATACAAAGCTACTGTAAATATACCTAAACCGAATGTGAATACTAACTGAGTAGCTAAAGATTCAATATTATCAAATCCGTTGAAGACATGGCCCATTGAAAATGCAAATGCTAAAAATACAACATTATACCATTTTATATTACCCTCTTCATCTCTAAATAATGAACATCCTACATAACGGAAAAACATTTCTTCCCAAATTGCAGTAGTTACAGTACCTATAACAGTTACAATAACGAAATTTGGAAACGGTTCAAAGTCCAACGGACACAATTGAAATATAAATGAAAATATAGCTGGAATAAATACAACTAATAAATAAATAGGTTCAATATTTATATTAAAAATTGCATTAAGTTCTTCACGTTTATATGCATAAAATCCTATTCCAATAATAATCAGAATTTTTATAAATATATCAAAAATATCGTCTAAACCTAAATAACTGCCAATATCTGCTGAAAAATAAAACAGCACACCGAATAATAATGCAGCTATAAAAAATTTAAAATAATTTAATTTATTAACCTGACTCATATACTAATTTATAGATTTACTAATAAATAAGTGTAACTAAATTTAAAAAAAAAGTAAAAAATTGAATTAAGATTCCTTAAACAAAGGACTTAACCCAATCCAATATACCGTCTAGTGAAAATCCACCAGTTGAATTATCATTTAAAATTCCACCAACTTGGTCTTTATAGTAGTTAACATCACCTTGAACATTTTGTACTTGTTGAATAGTGTCAGCCAAGTTTTCAATATCATTATTAGTTATGTTAATGTTGTTGTTTTGAACATGATTATTAATGATATTAACAATAGTATTATGATCAGTGACATTATCCTTAGCTACATCCTGTTTTACATCAGATACCAGTTTAGATAATTTATCAGCATCCACACCGGAATTTTCAACAATATCTGCCTGAGTATAAATTTCATCATTTGCAGCAGTTTTTACACTGTCAGGTATTTCAACATCAGTTACTTGTTCATATGCATTCATAATTCCTGCAAGTGCTGATTCACCAGTAGCTTGCATTGGACTTGTTACATAAACATGTCCCTTAGTAATACCTGCTGATTTTAAAGCAGAAATGTACATATCACCAGTAATAACAGTGATTTTTGATTTATCAACACTGACTTGTAAATTATTATTATCAGTTAAATCAAGTAATGCAGATGATAAAATTTGACCTGATGAATAGGATTTACCTGTAATTGAACTTGAAACCTTATTAACTTGATCTGCAGTAATAACTTTTGATTCTACATTGTTTAAATTAATGTTTGATTGGGATGAGAAAAATGAATCAACAGTTGATTTATAATTTGAATTTCCATAAGTTGTCTCACCGTATGTTATTACAAGATTTGAATTTGATGAAAATCCTGCTGGAATCAACATCCCTACAACAATTAAAGCTAAAATTGTAGCTATAGTAATCTTTTTCATAAATATCACCTCTTAAATTTAAGAATTAAACCAATTCATTATATTATATATTGAATAATTACTGTCAGTTTTTCCATCCATGAATTCTGAAACAGTATTTTTATATTTATTTGCATCATTTTGAACTAATTGAATTTCAATTAATAAATCTGCAAGTTTGTCAACATCATTATTTGTTATGTTTAAATTACTTTCATTTGTATAATTTTTTATTAAATTCACAATTTTTGTGTGATCTGTAATATTTTCCCCAATTACTTTACTTTTAACAACACTTACCAAATCAGCCAATTCATCAGAAGTAATATTTGAATTATCAACTATTTCAGCTTGCGTATAAATTTCTAAGTTTGCAACTTTTTGAACATTATAAGGAATTTCAATATTTGTTACGGATTCATAAGAGTCTAAAACACCAGAAATAGCAGTTTCACCACTATCTTCAATAGGACTAGTAATATAAACCTTACCATAACTTAATCCTACAGTTTTAAGAGCAGATTCATACATTTTTGCATTAATTTTAGTAATTTTTGATGTATCAACAACTACATTTAAATCATTCTTGCCATTTAAATCAACGAGAACTGATGAATAAATTTGATCTATAAAATATGTTTTATTTACATATCCCCTAAAAAGATCATTTACATTTTTTGCAGTTATGATTTTATTATTAGTGTTTTTGACATTAACATGAGCATGATTTGTAAAAAAATCATTGACAACATCTATGTAATCATGGTTTTCTTCTGTAGTTTCGCCATAAGTTATAACAACAGAATCTGAATCACTTGAAAATCCAATTGGTACGAAAATCGCTAAAAAGATTAAAGTGATTATAACTAAAGTAATTTTTTGCATTATTACCACTCTCACGAATTCCTATTTTAAGTTGGTTGAAGTAGTATATAAATGTTGTAGTTTTTTGAAAAAATTTTAAAGATATTTAGATATAAAAAACATATATAAAAAATATACAATTCAATAATTAGATATACTAAAAACTATTCAATTAAAATAATTTGGAAATTAAATATTGAAAAAATATCAAAAAATAAGTTTTAAAAATTATACCGGCCTGTTAAAAAATATATTAATTACAAATTAAAATATAAAAATAGGTGAAAATATGCTACAAAATATAAAAAAATTTGCTAACACTTCTGAAACATTAAAAGAAGCTAAAAAAAATGTTAAAGAAATGTCACTTGCAAAAGAAATTGCTGTTTTTATAGGTTTATATGCAATTACATTTTTTATTCCACTAATTTTAAATGGAATTATAGAAGTTACCTTAATTCTATCCAATCAAATTACAGATTATACTCAAATCCTTGTCGAATTATATGGAGTTATATTTATTCCAATAACAATTTATTTTATTGTTACAAAAATTGAAAAACGAAGCTGGAGAAGTGTTGGATTTTCTAAAAATAATGTAGTCTCTTCATGTTTAAAAGGCCTTTTTATTGGATTTTTAATGTTTTTTGTTGTTGTAATTATAGGCTTTGCATTAGGCCAATACAAATATAATGGATTTGATTTATCTTCAGCAATCTTTTTAATCCCATTTTTCTTTGGTTTTCTAATTCAATCATTCGGTGAAGAAATCCATGAACGTGGATGGATACTAACATTTATATCAAAAAGACATAACATAATAATTGCAATAATACTAAGTAGCGTCTTTTTTTCACTAGGACATCTTTTGAATTCAGGAATCGATCTACTATCATTAATCAACATTGTATTAATCGGATTTTTCTTTGCAGTATTATTTTTAAAATACGACAATATCTGGATTTGTGGATGCGCCCATACAGCATGGAACTTCTCACAAGGTATAATATTTGGATTTAATGTAAGTGGTACTGTTACACCATCATTGTTAAAATTTAGTCAGACAAGTTCAAATTTAATTGGTGGTGGGGAATTTGGACCTGAATCTGGATTAATTGCTACAGTTGTAACAGTTATTGCATTAGTTATTGCACTATATTATACAAAAAATAATGAAAATAAAATATAATGTAGCACAACTTAGTTTTGAATCTTAAAATTTTACTTCAATCTCTTTAATCTCAACACCATTACTTACAGGATATTTGTGATAATCTGCACCTTGACCATTACCCCAATCACTCCATTTCCATTCGCCATCCATATAAAAATATGCTCTAGAAAGATAGGAATCTTTATCAACCAGCTGACCATTTTTATACAACCAAACACCAAAGCCTCCAACAGATCCACCTTGCCATTTTTCTGCTTCAACTTTGTATTCGCCAACAGTTTTTGTAACTTTGGTATCAAATTTAGATAATTCTAATGATATAGTATCTGATGAATCAGAATTACTTACAGTTTCTCCTAACTTCAATATTTGTGTAGTATTATCCTCCATATATCTTTCATTACCATTATATGTAACATTAACTGTGTATTCACCTTTTTTTAAGTCCAAATCAAGTTTAGCTTTACCCTCATGATTAGTTTCAACAGTTTTATTAACAACAACTTTATCTTTTTTGTTTGTAATTGAAATATTAACTTTTTCTTTTGATATTGGAGTTTTGTTTAAATCTGTTAGCTGTATTGATAGTTTGCCACCTTCATACTGTGTTTTATTACTAATTATTTTTACTTTACTTGGTTCTTTAGAATTTAATGATTGGAAAAACATTATTCCAAAAACTGCTGCAAGAACAACAATTATTACCAGTAAAAACATGACTACATTATTATTTTCCATAAAAATCCACTTTGTTTAAATTATTAAAATACTTGATAACCCACATGTACAGAAGAACCAATCATAAATACTGATAATATTTTTTTTGTTTTAGATTTATTTAATTTATTAATGTTTTTACTTGATTTATAAATAAAATCTCCAACAATACCATTAGTGATTGGATTATATCTATTATCATATTTAGTGTAAACAGTTAAATCAAACTTATTGTGAAAATACTGCAATTTAATATAAACTCTTGCTTTTTTAGATATCATTTTATCATATGAGGGCATTCCCAAATTTATATAATATCTCTTAAGTTTTTTATCATATTTGATTGGATGTTTAAAACCTATTTTTTTGTTAAATTTCTTTGCTTTTTTAATATCTTTAAAGTAAAAATTTTTAGTTTTATAATCCTTAAACATCCCAATTTTTCGAATTATAAATTTATCTGTTTTTTTGACAACAGAATAATATGGAAATGCAAAAGTAACCACACCTGTACCAACAACTCCGAAAAAATCAGTTTTATTGATTTCGAATATTTTTTCCAATAGTGTTATATTATTTCCAGATTTTATGTATTTATTCATAAATTTAGCATATAAAAAATTTTTATAATCATTTTTACTAATTGTAAGTTTATATTTTCCCAATTTAAATGTCCTATCTTTTTTAGTAGATTTATTTACAATATTATCATATTTTTCTTTATATTTAACCAAATAATTTACAGTAGCATTATCTTTAGTTTCAGAGGAAGCATTGTTATTAACTACCACATCATCACTTAACTTGAGATAATCCTGATTAACAGGTTGAATATCATTTTGTGTATTTTTATTTAATGTATCTATATGATTATCACTTTGATCATTATTTGCCACAACAGTTCCATTTACATCCCCCGCAGATGCATTAGCAATACCGAACAAAAAAATTAGCAAACAAATTAATAATAACTCCTTTTTGTATTTCATTATTATTTCCCCCACAATCTTTTAATTAAGTTATGTTAAATTGTATATTTAATATTACCTATAATAAAAAACATCATAATCAAAAGACAACAAAAAAAGAAATTAAATAGCAAATTTCAACCAGTTAAAAAGTGAATTAAATTATAATTATATATACAAAAACAAAGGGTTATTATTTATAACATCTACTACAATGTCTGGGTTACTACAAAAATAAGGTGAAAAATTACCTATTTTCCAGACATTATTTTTTTTAAATATTTCCAACAAATATTATTAAAATCAAAGATTAATTGCCACCACATATCAAAACTACATTAATTTATTAAAAGCAACACTTCACTAAACACTAAAACAAATTATTTTATAATTAAATCCTTTACCACATACATGATTAAAATCATTTGGTCGTTATCAACTGCTTTTTTTATGTGATTACGTATAGATGAAATCGAAAATGCGGTAAAAAAAAGTAAAGTAACAAGGCCTGAAGCCAAGTTACTTAATCAAGATTTTAACGGTTTTTGTTACTTTATTATAGTATTCATTACTATAAAACTTAACTTTTGCGTTATATTTGCCCTTTTTGTTTCTTAAAACTTTAAAAGTTGCTTTACCTTTATTGTTTGTTACTGCAAAGTTCTTCTTCTTATCAGCTTTAGATTCCTTATCAGATCCGCCTTTCTTGTTGTTTTTAGTTATTTTTTTTACCATTAGCCTTACTTTAGCGTTCTTAATTGGTTTACCAGTATTGTCTTTTAAGACAATTGTGAACTTTTTAGTTTTAGTTTTTGCTTTATATGTTTTCTTTTTAGCTTTTAAAATTGGAGTTGCTTTATTTACAGTAACACCAACATCTAATGAAGATTCATTGTAGTTATTATCTCCTGCAAAAGTGATCTTAGCAGTATAGATTTTAGGAATTAAACCAGCAGTTGATACCTTAACCTGACCATTAGTATCAGTAGTATAAGTTTTAGCACCATCCAAATCAACAGTTACAGTAGCGTTAGTTACAGGATTTCCATTACTGTCTTTTAATGTGATAACTAAATCTTTATCAATATTGTAAGTTGTAATTATTGCATCGGCAGTTATTTGTGTTTTAGCCATATTAATTATTAAAGTTCCGTTAGCAGTTCCATTAAGGAATAAATCATCACCAGAATATATGACAGTTACATTATACTCATCAATAGGTATGATTCCCAATGCTATTGTATTGTTTAAATCCAAATCAGAGAATGTAAGATTGGATTTTTTACCTTTAAGAGTTATATTAACTTTTCCAGTTGC
>CADAAJ010000058.1 GCA_902785855.1 uncultured Methanobrevibacter sp.
GCATAACAATAATTGCTTGTCATCAATTGTTTATAAATAATTTCAGCATCTTACCCTCAACTTTTCCAATAATACTCAAGTAGTTACCTTTGCATCATTAGTTGGTTCAGGTTATGTCAGTGATTATAGTAGATGTTCAGGATTTGTATTTCCACCATCCCAGTTTCGCCCAGTATAGATGAAAATATTTAATTATCATGATTTCTAAAAAAAGTAGTGTAGAGAGAACATAAGTATGACAACTTTCGCATGCCCTTTCATATAATACCTCAATTATGTTAATTAATAATATTTTACTTTTTTAAATTATATATAATTAATAGCTACTTTTTCTTTTCATGAATATTAATTCGTTTTCTAACCTCTTTTACAACATCACCATCTTTAACATCACCAATCAGTAATGATGAATCCGATTATGTAACTTTTGATTATTTTTAACAAGTTTCATGTTGGAGTTTAAGTTATAATAATTAATAGCTATCATTACTAATAAATAAAGTTACATTGAACTACCTCAACTTTATAGAAGTTGAGGATTCTTACTTCACGGGCTGTATACTCTAATGAGCATAGGATTGCCGTGCTATCCCCCTCGTCTCGAAGGTTCAGACATATTCAATTAATATTGCTTTTTTAACTTGGTTATCGTTGAAAAAGTTTAATTTAATTTTGTCAAAGTCATTTATTATTTTTTTATTATCATATTTTAAGATTCATATTTTCTATTTTGGATTCAGATATTAAACAGTACATTATTTTTAAAATTAATGTAGATATTCAATTAGTAATACTGAGTATATAAATGAACTCAAAAAAAGTAATACTTTTATATAGTTTCAATATCAAAATTAATAATTAGTAATACTGAGTATATAAATGAACTCAAAAAAAGTAATACTTTGAGGTGTTTTATGTGATTGATGAAATTATTGATTATCTATTTAGTTTAAAAATGACAATTGTTTCAGGTATATTTCTTTTAATATCAGTTATTTTTATGATATTCGGAATTGACACTACAATTTACTTAAATCCGGCCTGGGGAACAGTAATAATAAGTGGTATTCCAATGTTGCTCCTAGCAATGACAAGATTAATCCGTGAAAAATGGATATCCTCTGCACTATTGATTGCAATAGCTATGGTAGCATCACTTTTGATAGGAGAAGTATTCGCAGCAGGAGAAGTTGCATGGATTATGGCATTAGGAGCCCTTTTAGAAGATTGGACAGTTGAAAGAGCTAAAAAAGGATTGAGAAATTTAATTAATCTAACTCCCCAAACCGGAAGAAGAATAACTAATGGAAATGAAGAAGTAATTCCAGTAGATGAAATAAAAATTGGAGATACATTAAGAATTCTTCCCGGTGAAAGTGTACCTGTAGATGGTGAAATTATAGTCGGTACTTCATCACTTGACCAATCAATCATGACTGGAGAATCACTGCCAATTGATAAAGAAGTTGGTGATGAAGTATTTTGCGGTACTATGAATCTTTATGGAGCCATTGATATTAAAGCAACAAGTTTAGGTGAAAATTCCTCACTTCAAAAATTAATAGATCTTGTAAAAGCTGCTGATGAAAAACAGGCCCCAACTCAGAGAATTGCAGATAAATGGGCAACCTGGCTGGTTCCAGTTGCATTGGCAATTGCAATTGTTGCATGGCTTGTTACAGGAAACATTGAAAGAGGTGTTACTGTGTTAGTAGTATTTTGTCCATGTGCATTAATACTTGCAACACCAACTGCAATAATGGCTGCAATAGGTCAGGCAACCAAATATGGAGTACTCATCAAATCCGGTGAAGCACTGGAAATATTAGGTGATTTAAATACTTTAGTATTCGATAAAACTGGTACATTAACTTACGGTAATTTAGAAGTTTCTGACATTATCTCCCTTAAGGATGATTTAACTAGTGAGGATTTACTTAAAATTGTTGCCTCATGTGAGAAACTAAGCGAACATCCTTTAGCAAAAGCAATTGTGAAAAATGCAAAAGAAGCTCATATTGATATTGAAGAACCACAAGACTTTAAAATGTATCCCGGAAAAGGTGTTACATGTACAAATTCTTATGGTAAAATTTATGCAGGAAACTCCAAATTTCTATCAGAATATAATATTGATGTTAATTGTCAATTAGACAAATTAAAACATGAAGGAAAAGCTTCAATAATTGTTGCATTAAACGATGAAGTCATTGGATTAATTGGATTGTCTGATGTGATTCGTGAAGATTCTAAAGACATGATTGAAAAATTGCATGAATTAGGAACTGAAACCATATTGCTTACAGGAGATAACGCAGAAACTGCTAATTACTTTGCCAAACAAATTGGAATTGGTAAAGTATTTGGCAATTTACTTCCTGAAGAAAAACTTTCATGGATTGAAAAACTCAAAAGTGAAGGCAAAAAGGTATGTATGATTGGAGATGGTGTGAACGATGCACCAGCACTTAAAACAGCTGATGTCAGTGTAGCAATGGGATCAGTTGGAAGTGATGTTGCAATAGAAGCTGCAGACATTGCACTACTAGGAGATGATATCGGCAAGATACCCTATCTTAAAAAATTATCTAATTCCACATTATTTACAATCAAAACGAATATCACAATGTCAATGGTAATCAATGCAGCTGCTATTATATGCTCTGTATTAGGACTTTTAAATCCAGTAACTGGAGCAATTGTTCACAATGCAGGATCATGTTTAGTTGTTTTAAATGCAGCATTACTCTATGACAGACATTTCGATGATTCTATTAAAAAAATCGATACTGAACATGTTGAACATTCACATTACCACTTCCACAATGACGGAGAACATTCACATTCACATGAAGGTGTAAATATCATTGATGAAATCATTACAGATAATGGAATTAAGCATATGCATGCTCACAAGCATGAAATTACAAGACAAAGTTGTGAAATTCATCACAACTAATTATTTTTCTTTTTAAGATTAATATCCTATGGATTCAAAGATTTTAAATTTAAAAAAAAAGTAGAAAAAATAGAATAAACTCTATTTTTTCACAGCGATTTTAACTTTCTTAGTAGCTGGTTTATAAAGCGCATTTCCTTTAAATTTGATTACTGCTTTATATGTACCCTTTTTAGTTAACTTTTTAAGGTTAAATATTGCTTTACCCTTACTGTTTGTTTTAGCCTTGTAAGTTTTACCTTTAACCTTCAAAGTAACAATAACTTTCTTGATTGCTTTTCCTTTGCTGTTTTTCAGGGTTGCTGCATATTTCTTTGATTTTTTAGTACTTTTGAACACTTTATTTTTAGCAGCGATTTTTGTCTTTTCCTTATTTATTGCTATCTTTACAGTTTTTGATGCAGTATAATTTGAATCATCAACAGTAATGACAAGATTTTTCACACCAGCTTTTTGTTCTTTTAGGATTTTTGCAGTTAAACTAATTGTTGCAACTCCATTGATATCAGTGATGACAGAACCTAAATCTTTACCATTTAAGTTGAATACAACATTTTTACCCGCAAGAACATTACCATTTGCATCTTTAAGGACAATACTATATTTTCCACCATAGTTAATAACATATGCCTTATCTTCAGCAGAAATTACTACATTTTGTTTAAATACAGTGAATGAAACTGGAGAATCTGCAACAGAGTCATTTCCTAAATATTTCACATCAACATTATAATTTCCTGCACCTAAATTTGGAATTTCAATAGTTGCTGTTCCATTAGATACATTAGCAGAATATGTTTTACCATTGATAACAACATATAGTGTTCCATTATTTAATGACACATTATTTCTATCAACAACCTCTGAAGAAATTTTTACAGTTTCTCCGTAAGTGATGTTAGAAACAATGAGATTTTTTAATTGAATAACATATAATGGTCCTAAATTCTCTGGAACAACATTAATTAATGTAAGAGACCCATCATCTTTTAAAGACACATGATTTGTTCCAATAGTTGCAATATTATCTTCAAATTTGGAATTAGTGATTGTAAGATCACCATGAGCTAAAATTGCACCACCATCTTCAGCACTGTTGTTTATAAATACAGAGTTATTTACTGTTCCATTACCATAAAAATGAATTGCACCACCATACTTAGCAGTGTTACCATTGAATTCACTAGCAAATGTTAGATTAATTGGAGTTTGCCTGAAATTAATTGCACCACCTTCTTCAGCAGCAGTGTTGTTGACAAAACTACAATTAAATAAACAATTACTTGACACATCTCTAAGAGTTATTGCACCACCAATACCATTCATATCACCAGACATTTTTCCTAATGCAGAGTTATTAATAAAAGAACCAGTGAAAATATTTTTATTAGTAGTATTAAAGAAAACAACTGCTCCACCAGATGAAAGACCTACATTAGAATCAAAATTAGAATCAAATGTATTATTATTTGCCTTATTTAAGAAAAAGATTGCTCCACCATAAACTGCAGAGTTATTATTGAAATTACCTTCAAATTTATTATCTTCTGCAATATTACGGAAAAATAATGCTCCTCCACTCATAACATTAACACGATTATTATCAAAATCAGCAGAAATTACATTACCTCTTGAAGCAGCATTGAAACAAATTGCTCCACCAATCCTTTCAGCATTATTATCTCCAAAATACCCATCAATTATACATTTATCAGTTGTACCATTGAAGAATATAGCACCACCCTGATATGCACTATTATTAATGAATGCAGCATTTATTTTACAATCAGAAACAGGACTTCCGACAAATATAGCTCCACCTTGGCCAGCAAAATTATTATAAAATAAAGAACCTGAGACATTTAAATTTTCTAAACTTTCAAAAAGATGGATTGCTCCACCATAAATAGCCGTATTGTTAGTAAAATCACAATCAAAAGTTATATTACAAGGAGTTTTCCTGAAATTAATTGCACCACCATCATTAATAGCAGTGTTGTTAACAAAATTACAATTAAATAAACAATTACTTGACACATCTCTAAATGTCATTGCACCACCAATACCACTCACATTATTATGTACTTCTTCTAATGCAATGTTATTAACAAAAGAACCAGAAAAATTATTTTTATTAGTAGTGTTGGCAAAAACAATTGCTCCACCAGATAAACCAGCTACATTTGAATCAAAAACAGAGACAAATTTATTATTGTTTGCTTTATTATAAAAAAAGATTGCTCCACCATAAACTGCAGAGTTACGTCTGAAAACACCTTCAAATTTATTACCTTCTGCAAGAGTACGGAAAAATAATGCTCCTCCACTAGCGTTATTAACACGATTATTATTAAATCCAGCAGAAATTACATTACCTCTTGAAGCAGCATTGAAACAAATTGCTCCACCTATTCTTTCAGCATCATTACCTTCAAAATACCCATCAATTATACAATTATCAGTTGTACCATTAAAGAATATAGCACCACCATGATATGCACTATTATCAATGAATGAAGCATTTATTTTACAATCAGAAACTGAACTTCCAATATATACAGCTCCCCCTCGACTTTGGCCGGAAGCACTATTATTAATAAAACTACAATTATCAATCATATTTAAAGAATTAAAACAAGCAGCAGACCCATTAACTCCATTTGCATTCATTATTTTGAGATTTTTAAGAGTAATATTTGATCCAGTAAAAGTAAATATTCTAACCTGACCGGCACCATCTATACTATGACCTTGTCCATCAACAACATAATTATCATTGTTAATTGTAAATCCATAAAAATCTATATCGGTTGATGAATTAAATTTATAATCTTTATTTAACACAAGGTTATTTCCAGAGCTGTCAATTAACTCATTTAAATCGTTGAAATTTCCTACATCTGTACTTACATCTGTTAAAGTTTCTTCTTCAACATCAACTTGTGCACTAAAATCCGTTTGATTGTCAGCAACTGCACTTACACATGACAGACTACTAATCAAAACAAAAAGACTTAATGCAACTATAATTAATTTTGATTTAATAAAAATTCCTCCATTATTTAATTACAATTAATTTTTTATTCAAAATTATATAAAAAAATATTGGATATTAAAATCATAATGAACTGATTCAGAAATAATATTAATAATTAAAACTATAAAAGATAATAATGAAAATTTGGTGAAAAATTGAATATGAAAATAAATAATAAAATGCAATTACTAATCTTGTTTATTTTAGCTTCAAGTCTAGTATGCATAGCCCAATCAATTATCACAACAGGAGTCGTTTATCTGATGAATGATTTTTCTGTTTCATCAACACAAGCACAATGGTCTTATTCTGTATTTTTACTTGTTGTAGGAGTAATGATTCCATTAAGTGCATTTATATCTCGTAGATTCAATGCAAGAACAATATTTTTCTTTTCATTAATTATATTCCTTTTAGGATCAATCATATGTTATTTTTCAACCTCATTGATTGTTTTGATTATTGGTAGAATTCTTCAGGCTATTGGAAACGGTATTATCATGCCATATGTACAGATTTTACTTTTGAGAACCATTCCTGAAGAAAAATGGCAGACTTATATGGGATTATATGGTTTAGTTGCTGCAATAGCTCCGGTCATTGGTTCTTTTTTAGGAGGTTTTGTCATAACTTTATATGGATGGAGAGAATTGTTTTCATTTTTCACCATAGCTACAATAATTCTTTTAGTTTTAGGCATAATATTTGTAAAAGACAGTACCCCTACTGAAAATTATCCCCTTGACATTTTATCTGTTATATTGTCAATAATCGGATGTGCTGGAGTAATGCTTGGTTTTACAAATGTTGCAGATTATGGATTTACACATTATCTTGTAATTTTACCAATAATTATTGGAATTATAACTTTAATCTTATTTGTAAAACGCCAAACAAAATTAAAAAAGCCTTTAATTAATTTATCTATACTTAAAAATAAGTATTTCAGTGTAGGTACAATATTTATCTGCATTCTTTTTGGATGTTTAAATGGATGTACAGCACTTCTTCCAATATTCATGCAGGGAATAGCTTACAATTCAGCAATTTTTTCTGCCTCAGTACTTCTACCTGGAGGATTATTAATAATTGTCTTTAATATAATAGGTCCATTACTTACAAATAGAATAGGAATAAAAAAAGTTCTAATTATGGGATGTATCATTTCAATAATCGGATATGGAACCATGGTTTTCTATACTCAATATTCTTCATTTGAATTTCTAACTATAACTCAGTCAATCCGATATATAGGTATAGGTTTGGCTCTGATGCCTATTACAACATGGTCTTTAACCATGGTATCAGATAAAGTCGAAGATGGAACTGCAGTCAACAATACCTTAAGACAAATTTTTGCTGCAATTGGCTCATCAATGGTAGTTGTTATAGTGGCTATTTTAGCAGGAGGTTCTATAGACCATAATACTGCTTCAGTTGTTGCATTCAATGAGACTTCAATAATACTACTCATTTTACATATTGTCCTGCTTATTTTGACTATCATTTATATTGATGATAAAGATAAAATTGAAAATTCAAGATAATGAAAAATATATTGAACTACAAGTTACCAAATCAATGTAGTTCAATTAAAATTCTTATTTATCACTGTGCACGTAGGAACAATTGTTTTGTGTCCAGATTACTTCAACATTTCCTATTTTTAAGTTGATTTCTTAATTTTTTATATCCCAATGCAACTAATGTAGATACAATTAGCATAATAATAGATATTATCGCAGCTAAAAAATCATTGAATACTATATCTTTAACAAAGTAAATGATAACAATTATTGTTATCGGTATGAAAAACCACTGTGCAATGTAGATATTGTTGATATTAGTGCTTAATATTGTAAATATTTTAATAATTGAATCAGGAATGAATTTAATCAACCTGTAACATAATCCAATTACAGCATGAGCATTGATTATACAAAATATTGCATCTAAAGTATTCAAGTAGTAATAAAATACAATATCTTCTGAAAATACTCCTCCCCATAACTTTGAAGATATAAAGAAATATAACGCCGAAACAATCAATAAAATAGGCCAAAATTTAAAGAATTCCCTTTTATCTTTAACTCTGATGAAATACTGACCCCAAATATATCCTGCAATAGGAATAATAAACCAATTGAATAATGGAAATGCAGTAAAATCAGTTCCAATTAGATTACCTGCAACTAAGTTTACAGCAGGATCCCCAAAATCAGTGAATCTTAAAAATGTACCTATTAAAGATAATACTACAGCAACAATGATTAATTTTTTATTTGAAAAATTAAATTTCTTCAAAATCCCCATTAAAACAAAAGTAATACCTGCAAATGCTAAAATATCAACCACAAAAAGCAGTGCTTCCGCATAACCTTCAAAAGGCAATGAAACAAGAGCAAGAAATAGTACAAGATAATAAGGTAAAACAAACTCAAAGAAATTTACCAAAATGCCTAAAAGGTATAATTTTACACCTCTTTTTATCATTGTATTCCATTGACTGTGTCTTGAGTAAACAATTCCAACACCCATACAGAACATGAAAATAACTGCAGCATAAGGCCTTCCCAACACATTATCAAAAACAAAAAGATAATTAGAGCTTAAATCAGCATTAAAATATTCAAGAATAGTAATAACATGTACAAAAATCATGAAAACAATTGCCAATCCTTTTGCAATATCCAATTCAACTTGTCTGCCCGTGTTAACTTTTTTATCAGAGAATAAATTTTGAATATTCATAATTAGTATTATAATAAATAAAGTATAATAATTTACTGATAGTAAATTCTAAATTAAAAATAAATTACATATTTTAAAATACAATAATTTACAAATACAGTTAATAGAGTTAATTTAATGAATAAATAAATGTGTAAAATGTGTTGAAGCAATATAATAATATAATATAAACACAAAAAATACAATTGATTAAAATGAACATTAAAAGCATAATTGGAAAAAGTGTAATTGATAAACGAGCTGAAAAAATAGGGAAAATAGAAGACATGGATTTAAATACTGAAACTGGAAATGTCCATAGTATTTTAATTGATTTGAAAAAAAATGTTCGCAGTCAAGGAAAAATCGTTGTAGAGTACGAACATGTGACTGCAATTGGAGAATATGTTTTCATAGATATAGAAGTTAAATAATACATTATTTCACTGAAACATTTCCCTCATAAGAACAAGCCTGATATTTACCATTACCAGCAAAAGTAAAATTACTGTAACAATTACCCTCATCAGAACCGGATTTAACTGCAGATACATTAAATTCACCATTATTATCTGTAGTAACATTTATAATTTCATGATTAGGAGTTTGATAAGAAATTGTTTGGTTTGCAACACCATAACTATAAGAATCCATCAAAAGTCCTGAAAAAGAAGTGTTATTTTGAACTTCAGTTTCATTAATAATTATGAATGTAGACACATCATTGTTGAATTGATATAAAAATACACCAATACAAATCACAAAAGCAATCAATAAAATTATTAAATAATAACTTTTTTTCTCCATTATTACACCTTATTTAATATATTGGAAAAAATTTAAAATAAAGTTTACCTTAAAATTGAATTTTTACTAAAATTTCATATTTTAAAACTAATTATTTATTCAAAATAGCTTCACGAATTTTATCAACAGCAATTTGCTTTTTTGCAGGAAAAGCTGCAACTTTTACTTTAAGATGAATAGAATCGCCCGAATCTAAAATTGTCCACTTTTCATCCAAAGCATCTGCTTTGTCAAATCTTAAAAACCAGTTTCCTTTATCATCCATTTTACGTTCCAAATCAGAATTTAATTTATCTAAATCTGTCCATTCTAAAAGAGTATTAAAAAAAGCCTTTGTGTATCTTTTTTTGGATACAACACCAGATAAAATTATTATTTTATCTTCCAAAATTCCTTCAGCTTCTTCCGCTTCGATTTCTGCTTCAGGAAGAATGTTTAAAATAGCTTGTGAAATTTCATCAACACTTTCATTTTCATAAACAAAAGCTCTAAATTTAATATTATGAATCATTTCAATCAAAAAAAAGGATTGAAGAAAATTATAATTTTCTTCTTCTAGCTTGTTCAGAGCCTTTTCCTTTAGATTTAATTCCACGTCCTTTATTACCAGCACTAGTTAAACCTCTGAGAGCTCTATTAGTGTGTTTTTTAGAACAAATCCAATTGATTTTTTTATCGTTAACAATTGAAGGACTTTGTGGATCAACTAAAATTACTTCGTAATATTTATATTTACCGTCAGCCCATACCCAGTAAGAGTTTAATACTTCTAAGTTAGGGTATTTTTTAGCTACACGTTCTTCAGCAATTCTTTGAATAGATTTTGCTTGAGTGATTTTATTTACACCCATTCTTTTAGGTTTACGACCATTAAAGCGACGAGTTTTCCTTCTTCCACCACGTCTTACTCTAGTTCTTGCTAAAACAAAACCTTTTTTAGCTCTGTAACCTAAACTTCTAGCTCTGTCGAGTCTAGTTGGTCTTTCAATTCTTTGAACTGCTTTTTGTCTTCTCCATTTAGGAGCTCACAGGGGCCACATCCATATGGGAAAAAATCCCAAAAAAAGTAATTTATTACTACTAAAATTTAGCAGTAATCAAATATTTGATTTCAGTATTTATAAATGTAACTATTCTTTTAAGAAAATTTTAAATTTAATATATTGGTCAACTTCACCAACATAAACCCCTTCAGATTTACAGGCGTCTTCAACTACAGCATATAATTCTTTTCCAGCATCCATTAAGTTAGCTAAAATTATATTCTGCTTTCTTGGCACATAACCTATTTTTTCACCAGAATACATAACCAGAATTGCAAATTTATCATATTTATTGTTTTTTTCACGAAATAACTCTAATGTATCTCCTTTTTTTATTTTAGGAAAGATTTCATCAAGATTATCTATATAGTACAATCCTGCAACATCCAATGTAATTAAATAGATATCTTCCAAAAATCCTTTAATTTCACCATTATTATGAATAAACTTTACAATGTTTGTAATTTCTGAATTAACTTTTTCAATATTAGACATTTAAATCAATTTAATAATTTTATCATTATATTTTTGAATTTCTTCACTAAACTGTTTGATTAAATTTTTTAAATCACTTTTATATTTATTTGACAGTTCATCATCATCCAATAATTCTTTTTTGTTATAGGGAAACTTAGATTTAATTGATTCAATTTTAATTTTTAAATCTTCAATTAATTCTTTTAATCTTTCATCATCAGACACAGAATACATATTATCACTTTCAATTGAATAATACAATAATTCCAAAGTTTCCAGATCTCCAAGATTAAAAGCCTCTGTAATATGTATGAATAATTCTTTTTCATGGTTAGATAAATTTTCATTTAAATCAGGGTGTAATTTTAAAACAGCTTTTTTATATAATGATTTGAGTTTTTTTAAATCATCATCAAATAATAATGTAATATCCAAAATATTACTCAATTTATCCAATTCACTCATTTGTTTTTCCAAGTTTTTTTCATATGTTAAAAACTCCTCATTTAAAATCTTGTTGATAGAATCAATGTCAATTTCTTCCTGATTATTAATCCGAATTTGTATTAATTGAAACTTTCTTTTAAGTTTACTTAACTCAACATCTTTTTTGTATAATTCAAATTCTAAAAAACCAAACCTACTGAGATATTCAATCTCCATATTAGGACAAATTTTAAATTTAAGTTCTTCATATTCAATTATTAAATTAGATAACTTATTTTTTAGTTTTTCCAAATTAGGATGAATAATCATATTCATTTTACCACATCAATATATTTATTATTAAAAAGTATTAAAAGTTTAATGCGATAAAAAAATAAAAAAAGAGTTAAATTACAAAAAAGGAGTAAACAACTCCTTATATACTAACCCGATACCATTACAAGTTCCCCGGTTGTTGGGTCCTCATATACTTTTCCAACTTCATTATATCCGCTGTCCTCAAGTCCACCAGCATTAGTATAATTTTGAGAAAATGTATCTGCAGTTGAAACATCCTTAGTTGATTGGGTTTGTGTAATCATATCAGGATTTGCAGATAAAGCCATTATAGCAAATATTAAAAATCCTAAAGCTAAAACAAGCATAGCATCTGAAAGATTATTTAAACCACTCATAGGATCATCATCAATAGATTCTGAAAGTCTTCTTCTTTTTCTAAGCATAAAATCACCATTTATTTATTGTTTCAAGTTCGGCTTCTGCTAATGTTTCAATATCAATTAATTCTGTCTCATACCATTGTTTTTTATATTTTGAAATTAAAAAAGATAGTGCACCAATAGTTAATCCAGTAACAGTAGTGTCAAAAGCTATTGTTAAAGATTCTGCAAGAGTTGCAATATCACCTGTTCCCAGTGCTGCAAGTCCAGGACCTAATGGAATTAAAGTACCTAAAAGACCTAAAATAGGTCCAACACGAATTAATATATCGGTTTTATTAGTTTTTTTAATGAACATAGTCTCATGAGCAGATATTAATTCACTAGCCAATGCTTTTCTTGCTTTTGGACCAATATCATAATTATCAGCAATTCTTATTAAAATTTCTTTTTGATAATCCAATAAATCACTATGATTAATTTCCTCTTTCATTTGGTCAACATTTTTTGAAAATGAAATTTTTCGTATTAAATCTTCCAAATCTTTTGATTTGATTGGTTTTCTTGAAATATACTCATTAATCATACCTCCAAAAGCCAAAATAACAATAATTATTGAAATTACAAGTAATATCACAACTGGAGTTAAAAGACATTCAGACAGAATATGAATTAATGAAGTTAATGTTTCAGTTCCTCCAAGTATCATGAATTTCCTCCTTTAGCATATTTCCTCCTTTAGCATCATTTAAAAGAACACCAAATACCAAAATAGCAAAAACTGCAATAAGAACATAAATTACTTGATATGTCGGAGTTAATATTAAAAATGGAGTAAACATCGAATAATCCAAATTTAATGTGTAATTATATGTTAAAGCAAAAATGAATATTAAAATTGAAGATAAACACATATATTCACCAATTATTACAGAATATTGTCTTTTAGCATGATGTAATAATATTGAAAGTTTAAAAACAACAAAGAAAATAACTAAAGATAATAAAGAATATAAAATTAATTCAAAATAATTTAAACTTGAATTAGAACCGAATAACAACATGGAAACAAAAAATATTGCTAAAATTATGTATAATGCAAGTTTTAACTTATTGTTTTTAATAACATAAAAAACAGTAATGAATAACAATATTGAAATTATTAGAAATATATATGTAAAATAATCCAATAATTCAATATTAAAATAACTGGAGATATTTAATATTAAAAATACAGAAAAAACATATAATATCGAAATTAAAACAAATTTAATATTATTGATTTTATTATTTCCAAGCAATAGTGCAATATTACCTGTAAATAATATCAGCATAACCAACAAATATCCTCCAATCAAATCCATTATTACAACCTATATTCTTTATCTAGTTAAATATTATACAACATGAATATATAAACATATCGTAATGAATAATTAAAAAATAAATTGGTGAATTAGTAATACTTTTAACTTAAATTAAATGATTTAAATTAAAAATAAATAAGTTAAATAAAATAATATCGTTTAAAATTAAAAATAAGAAAAAATAAAAGAAATAAAAATTAACAATATTATTAATCAATTACTTCGTAGTATGAACCTTCAGCACAGGATTTACAAATAGGTTTTCCACCAAATAATTTATGGCGGCCATCTGAAACCTTTTCACCACAAACAGAACAAAATGTAGTCATGTAAGGTTTGCCTGGCAAATCTCCTCTTGACAATTCAATTTTAACTTTTTCAACTTTAAACAACACTTCTGGAGGAGTACTTCTAAAACGAACAATCATTTCTTCTTTAGTTTCATCATCTTTGAACTTTTTATTTGCATCAGCATCAGTTATTCTTAATGCTTCACCAGTATCCTGATTTAAAAAAGTTGCCGCAAATTTACCATAATACATTTGTTTTAAAGTTCTTTTACCCATAGAACAACCAGTAACAGACTGAACAGCATCAGACATACACCTATCAATTTCCAAAAATACAATTAAATTTTTATGTCTTTCATTTAATGGCATCCCTAACAATTCAAGACCATACATTGCAAGTTTTGTTCCGATTGCAATTCCTCCACAGACATGACCATGAAAATCACGAGCTTTAGCTAATTGTTCATCATAATCTTTTTCATTCATTTTATCACCTTATAAATCTAGTTTAAACTGTGTTTTTAAAGGAACACACACCTTTCGATTATCATCTAATTTTATTAATTTAACATCAATTGAATAAGCTTTTTTTAAATTATTTTCAGTTACAACATCATCTGGAGTTCCAAAATCAATAAATGATTTATCTTTCATAATAGCAACTTTTGTTGAACTTAAAAAAGCATGATCCGGAAAATGTGAAGACATAATAATAGATAATCCCTTTTTTGCCAGTATATCAATAATTTCCAAAAATTTAATTTGATTTCCAAAATCCAAATGAGAAGTTGGTTCATCTAAAATTAATACATCCGGTTCTTGACATAATACTCTTGCAAGAAATACTAATTGACGTTCTCCACCACTTAAATTCGTATAATCCCTATCTTTTAAATCTTCAATTCCAAGAGTTTTTAATGCATCCAAAGCAATTTTTTTATCCTCTTTTTTGGGAGAATCTGTTAAATTTAAATAAGGCGCTCTTCCCATTAAAACAACATCGAAAACTTTAAAAGGAAATGAAGGAATGTGAGATTGTGGAATATAACCAATATACCTTGAAATTTCTTTAAAAGACAAATTTTTAATATTTTCACCATGGATTAAGATTTCACCAGATTCAATATTATATAATCCATTTAAACATTTGATTAATGTAGTTTTACCAGTCCCATTGGGTCCTAAAATACATAAAACTTCACCTTTTTTAATGGAAAAACTAATATTGGAAAATATTTTCTCATCATCATAATTAAAGGAGATATTTTTTATTTCAAGCAAATCTGTATTTACGACCATTGTGAATAACCTCTTTTAAGTAAATAAAGAAAGATAGGAACACCAACAATTGCAGTAAGTATTCCTATTGGAATTTCAATTGCAATTACTGCACGAGATATATTATCCATTAATAATAAAAAACTCGCACCCAAACTGAGTGAAGCGGGAAGCAATACTCTATTATCTGGACCAACAATCATACGAGCCATATGTGGAATTATCAATCCAACCCAACCAATAATACCACTTATAGAAACTGCTGCAGAAGTCAGTAACGTACATCCCGCAATAATTAATAATCTAATTTTTGAAGGGTTTAAACCAAGTGACTGTGCTTCTTCATCACCCATTGCAAGTAAATTCATATGCCATCTTAAAAACAATAATATTATAAGCCCAATAATAACTGGTAGTGATATCATTAATAATTTATTTGCATTAATTGACGCTAAAGAACCCATTAACCAGTAAACAATTTCGGGAAGTTTATCGTCAGGATCTGCGATAAATTTAATTGCTGAAATTAATGAATTAAAAAACGCAGATATTGCAACACCAGATAAAACTAATACCAAAATTCCTCCCGCTTTATATGATTTTGATATTAAATAGGTAGCTGATACAGAAATTAAACCAAAAACAAATGCAAATATTTGAGTGACAATATTTGCTCCACTTAATAAAATTCCAAGTGCTGCTCCAAAACCTGCACCATTTGATACTCCCAGTAGGTCAGAAGAAACTAAAGGATTTTTAAATATTGACTGGAATGCTGCTCCCGAAATTGCAAGACATGCCCCAACAATAATTGCACCCAAAATTCTTGGAAGCCTAATTTCAAAAACAATTGTTGTAACTGTAGATGATACTTCTAATTGAGGAAATATTGGAGATAAAATAGTACTAATTACATCAATTGGACTAATTGGATATCTCCCTATTAAAAAAGAAGCAAAAAATAAAATTATTGGAAAAAAGATTAATAGAACAATACTAATAATCTCTTTTGACTCTTTATCCATAAAATCACTACAAATTAGCCTGATTAATTCCAGAATCTAATAAAATCTGTTTTGCATCACCATTTGATAAATCAACATGATAAAATTCAGAATAAAACTCTTTAGTAACATCCACCATATTAATATCCTTATATTTATCAGGATAAAGTACTTTTGCAGTCCATGGAACACCAATAATCATGTTAGCCCCTACTGGTCTGTCAAACCACTTGAATGGAGATTGAGGTGATAGATAAACTTCTTTATTTTTTACTGCATCAATTTTACCCCAATTTGAATCATTATAAACATTATTATAAAATTCCTGATCAGTAGTAATAATTTTATCAGGATTCCAACTAATTACCTGTTCCATTGAAACTTGAACACCAGATGTTGTATTTCCCTGAGCGACAGAATCTGCAACATTTACACCACCAACCAAATCTATTAATTGACCATGAGTAGAATGTGAAGGATTTGTTTGAAGTCCATCATTACCTTGTGCATAATAAACTTTAACTTTATCCCCATCAGACAATTTAGATGCTCTATCGTGAACCATATCCAAATATTTATCATTAAAATCCGTTAATTTCTTTGCTTTATCATTACTGCCGACAAGATCACCCATAAATGTTATGGATTCATCTATTTTTTCAACATTTGTTGTATCATTAACTGCAACAACCGGTATTGAACCAAATTTTTCTTGACGTTCTAACACAGTAGATAGGTCACCATCCCCACCTTCATCAATGGATTCTATAACTATATCAGGTTCTGCTGCTATAAATTCTTCATAACTTCCATCCTGTGTTCCATACCAACCCCCCACTACGGGATAATTTTGATATTGGATTGGAACTTGTTTTAATTCATCATCAGTCCATTGAAAGTTAACTGCTTTTAATTTATCTGGTGCAATCATATATAATACAGTTGTCATTGGAGGACTTGTTGCTACAACTTTATCAACAGATGCTGGAATTGATACATTCCTTGAAATCATATCCGTAATATTTTTAGACCCTTTAGTTTCTACAGTTGAAGGAGTTAAAAATATATGAGTAGCTAAACCTGCAACAACTAAAACTACCAATAAAAGAATTATTACTTTAATTTTCTTTTCCATAAAAACCCTCAAATTTTAACATCGATAAGAATATATATTCATGAAGTTATTAAATAAGTTTTCTAAAATTAATAAAATATCAAAAAACTTAAACAAATATGATTTAAAAAATTAAAAAATAAAAATTAAAAGATATATATAAAAGATAAAATTTATAAACTATTTATTTTAAAAAAAAAATAATAAAATCGTTATATACTTATTTTTAATTCTAATATAAAAGTTCTATAAAACCCCTATAACTCTTAAATGACAAAAATTTTCAAAGAAATATTTATTATTGAATAGTAATATAATTCTTCTTATGAAAATGCCTGAAACTATTGATTCAAAATTACTAGCACCATGTGGTATAAACTGTATTAGTTGTGAAAAATATCAAAATCCATGTGCCGGTTGTTTAATAAGTGATGACGGTAAAAACAAAGCTAGTTTAAAATGTAAAATCAAAACATGCTTTGATAAAAAGAATTTCTCATATTGTGGACGTTGTAGTGAATTTCCTTGCCCTTTAATTAAAAAACATTCAAAAAAGTATGTAAAAAGACATGATTTAAATACACTTGAAAGTGCTAAAAGGATAAAAACCATGGGCATTGGCCGTATGATGAGTGAAGATAAAGAAAAATGGACATGTCCAGAATGTGAAGGAATAATAAAATTTCAAACAAAAACCTGTAGTGAATGCGGTTTTGAGATGAAATAATCTTAAAATCACTTAATAAATTTTTTAAGAATAACAAACATTAACTTAGAAAATACTTTTTTAATAGGATTTAATTTAACATTTGGTGCAAAATCATAATTTATTAAATCAGTTTTATACCAATAATCCTTATCTGCTTTTATTGGTTCTTTTGAAAATGCCATTGCTTTCCAAACATTAAAAAATATGATATCCCCAAACTTAGGTGAGTGTAATTTAGCTGAATTTAAATCTTTCATGAATTTTTTTGATTCATTATCTATTGGTTTTGTATCCAATGTATCTTTCCCACCACATGCAATTGGAATTTTGTAAACTTTATTTACACCCCAATGTCTTAAAGTTTCATCAATATAATTTGCAACTTTCTTATGACCCGCCCCAGCAGTTGTAACAACTACTAATGCTTTTTTATCAAATAATATTGGTCTGTGAAATAAATAAGCAGTATGATCAAAGAAATTTTTCAATAAACCAGATACATTCATAGCATAAACCGGTGATCCAATAATTATCCCATCACAATCAGATATTTTTTCAACAATTGGATTGATCCTATCAAAATGAGGACAATATTCTTCTCCATCCATAATACACTTAAAACATCCATTACACATAGGAATATCAGATTTAATTAAATTTATTTCTTCAAATTCACCATTTAAATTATTTTTAACCTGATTTATTACTTCATATGTATTTTTCTTTCTTGGAGAACCATTTATTATTACAAACTTCATATAGACACCCTATTTACAACAACAATAATATATCAATAAAGATTATTATTTTTTACTATTTAAAAAAAATTATAAAATAAGATTCTTCAATGATTCCACAACACATAATAATTAAAATAACAATTAATTAAACTATAGTTTTGATGTGAAACTAATAAAAATATTAATTAATCAATTAAGTATTAATATGAATATTGAAAAATAAAGATAATTCAAAATTAGAATATACATCATTTTAGATTATTATAACAAAGTATAAAAAATAAAAAAGAAAATGAATTAAATTTTAATTTCATTTTCTGGAACAACATAAGTATAGGTCGGTTTAAATGCTCTTAATGTTGAGTTTATTAAAGAACCAATAGAGATTTCAATAGTATTATTTTGACTATAGAAATTCAAACTATCAAATTTGAATGTAGCAACACCATTAACAACATCAAAAATAACTTCAATTTCTTTATCAGTTCCCCTGTTTAAAGTTGCATACATATCAAATTTAGGTAAATTAGATGCAATTTCATTATTTTTATAAAATACAATGCTATAATTTCCAAATGAATTATAAGTCAAATTATTGAATTTTATTTCAGTTGTATTAATTCTAGGACACATTGTTCCATAACCAACAACACCAGTATCATTATCCCAAGTTACAATTTGATTTGTTCCATACCAGTTTGCCTCAAGCTGAAGTTTTTTAGATGCATTAAACAAACCATCACCATATATTCCTTCAGGATTTGCACTTAACTCACCTAAAATCATCATACTTGGACCTCTTGCATTCCTATATATTGCGTTATCAGTTACATGAGGTTGAATTGCATTTTCAACCAAATCATAACCAGCATTAAATCTAATTCCTTCTAAAACATTGTCAGTTATAGTATTTTGTGTAATTACAATACCAGTAGTATGATTAGCATCCAGAGATATTCCTATATGATTTGAATAAATATGATTATTATTAATTGTCACATTTACACCAGAATTATTTAAAAATATTCCATAACCGGATGGTCCTTCAGGAACTGTCATTATATAAAGACCTATACAATCAGCAATTTCATTGTTAATTATTTTAGTATTAAAAACACCATAACCATATTTAATACCATAATTATTTTCTCTTATGATATTATCATCAATAGTTATATTAGAAGAATCTTTTGCATAAATACCGCTTTCAAATAATTTAATATTATTTTTTAATAATTTAACATCACGTGAATTTAAAACAGACACCCCATAACCTGGCAAATTAACAGTTCCATCTAAATAACTTTTAAGTTTAGATTCATCCAATTTATTTAAAATAGTATTATTGGAAACTGATACTGAAGTTACCCCATCAACAATTATTGCTTCATAAGAATTCCCTTGGATGTTAAATCCATTTACAGAAACATTATCAGATATTATATTAAATACTGGTGAATTTAATTTTGCATTCAATAATGTTCCAACATTTGAATAGATATTAAGTTCTTTTTCAATATTTAATGAAATATCATCATAACTGTTTCCTAAAAATTCCACATTGAACCCATCATTAGCCTTATTCAATATATTCTGAATTTCTGAATTAGATAAGTTAGGATCAACAAATAATGTATCCAATTTATCAGAAATTGTTATTTTATTTGTTTTAGACACTTCTCTGAAAATATCATTACCATCAAATCTTGTAGTAATATCAAATACTCCAGAAGTTAAATCAGTTAATGTTAAAATAGCTTGACCATTTAAATCAGTACTTTTAATATAATTCTGTCCATTGATTGTAAATTTAATTTCCTGATTTGCTAATGCATTACCTGATGCATCCTTTAGTGTAATTTTAAAATCATTTAGAGTATTTTTTGAAAATATTTTATCACGACTATCAATTTGTGAAGATAGTTTAGAGACAGAAATAGAAGAAGTAAATTTACTTGGCTTATAAATTGTATTTCCATCATACTTAACATTTACAGAATACTGATTTTCACTTTCAAAACTAACATCCAAACTAATCTGACCATCATTATCAGTGACTTTTGTATAAGATTTTCCGGCAATGTTGATATTTAGTTTTTGCTTAGCTAATGGTTTATCATTAGCTTTTAAAGTAACTTTATATGTTTTTGACTCTTTAGGAAGTAAAGTAATTGATGGTGCATCAATTACAGTAGTTGTTTTTGCTACAGTAATTTTACCCTTAGATTTAGCTTTTTTATAAATTTTATTTCCTTTAAAACTTGCTGAAACTTTATACTTTTTTAGTTTGGAGAATTTAACTTTAATATTTATTTGACCTTTTGAATTTGTTTTTTTATTATATGTTTTTCCATTAATTTTAACATGAACACGTTGTTTTTTAATTGATTTACCATTAGAATCTTTTAAAGATACTGTGTAATATTTAGTTGTTTTTGGAGGAATAACAACATTAGGAGTAGATAATTTAGCTTTTTTTGAAGAATATTTTACTTTGATTTTGTTTGTTTTTGAAACTGAATTATATTTATTATCTCCCGGACAGAAAATACTGATTTTATGAGATTTTTTGTTTGTAGAAAATTTTAATTTAATACTTGCAAATCCACTAGGATCAGTAGCCATATAATAAGATTTGCCATTTATTTTAAATATAACATTTTGATGAGATAAAGCGTTACCTAATTCATCAATTAACATTATAGTGAAATATTCCGCCAGTTTAGGAACCATATTCATATTAGAACTTACAATTGATGTTTTAGTTTTTCTGACTATTATATTTGAACTAGCATGACTGGAATAATAATCTATCTGATCGCCAACATAATCAACATTAAGAGTATATTTACCTTCAACTGAAATATCTATATTGAATTTAGCCTCACCATTATCATCTGTTATAATATTTATCACTTGAGAATTAATAGTAAAAGTTAATGTTTCACCAGGAACTGAATTACCAAATTCATCCTTTAAAGTAGCTACAACATATTGATTTGAATGAGGATAAGTTTCCAAACCAGTTACTGATAAAACAGTCACAATTGTAACACCTGGAATTAATGAATCATCAACTTTGAATGTTTTTGAAATTTCATCGTTAATATTTGGAGTATCTGTTGGGAAAACAGCAGTTATAATATTTCCAGTTTGATTAAACTCATCAGCATAAAATCTGACAGTTGCAACACCATTTTTCATAATCACTGTTTTATAAATGTCTCCTTCCTGAGGAGAAACAGATAAACCCTGTTTATTTAAATAGAATGTAACAGGAACAGAACTTATATCACTTGCAATTTGGCCTTTATCATTGATAATGGAAATAGAATAAACTCCTTTTTTTACCTGAGTAATTTCACTTAATTTAAGGAAATAATTTCCTTCATACCATCTTTTTGGATAATTATTGAAAATTGAAGGACAATTAAGATATTCACTTATTGCAAATATATATCTTAAAAAGGATACTGTTTTACCTTGAACATAATTTCCCTTATTTTCACCTACATAATTATATACATCATTTTCAGCATCATAAACATAAGAGCCCTGATTATTTCCAACTTTATTATAAGTTATTGTATAAACCGGCCTATCATCATGACCTATCATATAATTATTGTCAATAATTTCCAAATTTTCGTGAGCTACTCCATTTTCATCAACTAAATTTCTAACACGATAATCATTACAGACATCATATACTGAATTTTGATTAAAGAAGTTTCCTTTAATTTCAACATTGATAATATTGCAGTTTACATAAACACCAAATCCATTTTCGGCAATATAATTACTTAATACATGAACATGATTGGCAGAAGTTGTATTAACTCCAGATAATCTATTTTTAGTAATATTATTATACCTAATTACTGTATAACTAGCTCCTTCACCTACACATATGCCGCAAATATCATTGGAAAAAATATTATTTTCTTCAATAGTAGACATATATGATGATACAATGTTTATTCCATATTGATTATTCCTTAAAATAGAATTTTTAACAGAAACTCCATTAGAATTTTTAATTGAAATTCCATTAATTGAATTGAATAAAGAAACATTTTCAATTAAAGTATTTTTTGAATTAACTAATCTTATAGACTCTGCATTACCATCAGTATCAATTGAACAATTTCTGATAACTACATTATCTGCACCATTAACATAAATACCATAATCTCCAAGACCATAGAATTTAGTTGATGTTAATTCATCACTAATTGTAAAACCTTCAATTACAGATCCTGCTGCATTAGAAGTTAAATAAAATACTCCAACATTTCCAGATTCTCTAGTTGAAGAACATGGAGTTAATTTTGTTCCAACATTTGATTTTATAGTTAATTTTTTATTTATTATAAAATGACAATGCTCGTAATTTTCACCATTAATAATTATTGTATCTCCTGATTTTGCATTATCAATAGCTTTTTGAATAGTAGGATTTGACATTTCATTGTGAATACTACTTCCATGAGCATCATCTGAATCAACAATGATTACATCCCCATCACCTAGTTTCTCATTTTCATCAACAGATAAAATATCATTTGTTGTTTGTATATTTTCTGAATTATCATTTAATAACGTAGCATTAATATTACCATTAGTTACGGCAGAGGATGAATTAATACTTATTAATAAAACCGTAAAAACAAATAATATTAATAAAATTTTTTTAAATTTCATAAATTATCAATGTCTCCAAATTAAATCATGATAAAAAAAATTGTAAATATATATTAAATTTCTATTTAATAAATAGTTTTTGTAATAAAATGGGGATGTGACGCAAAATTTTTAATTGAATTTTGTGTTTTTGATTTTTTATAGTTTATCTTGTTTTTAGTTGTTTTTTCTGTTTATTTCGTTGTATAT
>CADAAJ010000059.1 GCA_902785855.1 uncultured Methanobrevibacter sp.
TAATACATTTTTTGTCAATGATGAAATCAGAATTAATGTTTCTCTAAGGGATGAAAATGGAAATCCAATCTCAGCAAGACTAAATATTGCATTAAATGGTGATATTGATTTTATTGATGTAGATGGTGGAAGGGGATATAAAGCATTTTCCAATCTTGACCCTAATATTTATACTTTAACCTTTAATTATAATGGAGATTCAAACTATGCAAGGTCATTTAATCAAACAACTTTTACAGTAAATAAAAGCAAATCTTATATCTCAATTGATGAAGTTGGAAATATAAACACTAGTGACAATGTTAAATTAAATGTATTTTTAAATTCATCACAGGGTGGTCTTTCAAACCTGTATATCAACGGCAAATTCATACAAACAGTTTATTTAAACAATGGAAATAATACATTTAATTTAAATTATTTTGAAGAAGGTTCATATAATGTTACAGTCATTTACCCAGGCAACGAATATAGTGAATCATCAAAAGCCAGTGTATTTTTTAATGTAAGTAAATCTCAGGCCATTATAAAAGTATACTGTCAAAATATAACTGCCGGAGAAGATGAAGTTATAACAATTGAAGTTTCACCAGATAATTTCAACTCAGAAGTTATACTATCAATTAATGGTATTAATTCAACAGTTCTTTTAAAAAATAAGGTTAATCCAATTACTATTTCCAGATTGACTAATGGAACTTATGATGTAAAAGTTATATTCAATGGTAATTCAAGATTTTATAAAACTAATGCATCCTCATCTTTTAAAGTCACAAAAGGAACTTCCAGTTTAAATGTAGAAATTGAAAAAAATAATTTAACAGGTAAAATAACTGTAAAAACTAACTCAAGCAAATGCAGCGGTTTTATTGATTTATTTATAAACAATAATCAGTACAGTAAAGTTTTATATAATGGAGAAGCTGTTTTTAATGTTGAATTTTTCCCAGGAAGTAATTATATTTATGTATTCTACAGTGGAGATAATTTTTATAATGGATCAAGTTGGAATACAACCATTGGAGAGCCATTAAATCCATTTTTAATAGCAGACAATATTACCGGTTATGAATATAATGATTTATTATATTCAGTAATATTATGTGAGGAAAGCGGATTTGCAGTTCCAAATAAAAATATTGATATTGAATTTTTAGGTGAAACTTTCACTATAACAACAAATAATTATGGAATTGCTTATTTTAAACTTAATTTAAAACAGGGTAATTATACAATTACTGCCAGCTATTTAAACTCTACAATAACTAACACAATAACTGTTGAAAAAGTTAATTTTAACATAACTGCACATAATATTAGTTATCTTGACAATGAGGTAATAACAATTGATTTTAAACATGATATTTCAGGATTTATCAATTTCAAACTTGCAGATAATTTAAAAGCAGTAATTGAAATTAAAAATAATACTGCAGTGTGGAATATTTCAAATCTAAAAGCAGGAAAATATGAAGTGGAAGCATATTATTTTAATGATTTATTTAACTCAACTTCATTTAAAAGCTCATTTAGTGTTGAAAAAATTAATTTTACATATGAATTAGATTATTCAGGATTGAATTATGGAGATACAACAAGAATTATATTGAATTTAGTAAATACAACTTCAGGAAATATTACCTTAACTGTTGATGGAGTTAGTTATAATAAAATTATTGAATCAAATATTGTCATTTTGGAGTTATCTGATTTATCCAAAGGATCTCATAATTTAACAATTAATTACTCAGGTGATAATAACTTTAATAATTATACATTTAATACACAGTTTTCAATAAGAAGTTTAAAAACAGATTTGGAGTTATTTATAAATGGATCTACTAGTTATGGTGGTGAAGTAAAAATAATTGCTTTACTTTCTAAAAATGCTACTGGAATTGTAGAATTTCGTGTTGCTTCATATAAAAGTAAAGTTAAAATCACAGACGGTACGGCTATTTGGACTTTTGGAGGACTTAATGTTGGAAATTATACAGTTTATGCAAGTTATTTGGGAGATGATGATTACTTTGCAATTTCAAATGAAATTAATCTGACTGTTAAAAAAGCAGATTCTTATATTGAATTATTTACAAAAGAAGTTTATCTAGATCAAAATATTAGGATTTATGCTAAATTAAGCCCAAATGCAACAGGTAATGTAAGTTTTTCAATGATTGGATATTATTCTCCTCGAAATAAAACAGTTATAAATTCCACAACAAGCTGGTATATTTCTCCATTGGAATATGGTGAATATTATGTTCTTGCAAGTTATTTTGGTGATGCAAATTATAATCCGTCCAATACAACATTTATTTTAAACATAACTCAATACAGATCAATTTTAACAGTTGTAATTGATGATGTTGGAAATAACAGCAGGGTTAGTGCAAATATTCGTTTATTTAATGATAGGGGAGTTGGAATAACAGATACTGTTGTTTTAACTATTGATTCAAAATCTTATAATATTAATACCAGAAGAGGAATTGCTTCGTTTGTACTTGGTAAATTACCAATTGGAAATTATACATTTCAGGCTGTATATAAAGGAAATGAAAAATATGGAAAAAGTATGGTTAATGGAAGTTTTAAAGTTGTTGATTCACTTTTAAATGTTAATTTAGAAGTTAGTGATTTTACAAAATATGTCGGTGGAGTGAATAAATTAAAAATCACTTTAACACAGTCCAACGGAAAACTTATTTCAAATGCTTTAATACAGGTAATAATTAATAATGAAGTCTATGATTTGATTACAAATATGGATGGAATTTGTGAACTTGATATTAACTATCCTGCTGGTTTATATCATGCAACAGTCAGATTCAATCAAACAGATCAGTATTATGGTGCGCAACGTGATATAAATATTGAAATTATATCTACAATTAGAGCTATTGATGTAATAAAAGTTTATGGAACTGGTGGGGAGTATTTTGCAATCTTTACAGACTGTAATGGAAAAGCACTTGCAAACACTCAAGTTACTTTAACATTATCTGATAAAGAATATACATTTAAAACAGCTCCTAATGGAATTGTAAGAGTTGATATTAATGTTGACCCTGGAAGATATTCAATTATAGCTAAAAATCCTGTTTCTGGTGAAGAAGCTATAAATCAAATCTATGTATTTGAGTATATAATGGAAACTAAAGATATTATCTGTTACTTTGGAGCTAATAAAAAATATACTGCACGTATATTTGATAATAATGGAAATCCTGTAGGTGTGAATGTTGATGTAGTAATTAATATTAATAATAAGGATTATGTTGTTAAAACAGACAGTAATGGTTATATAAGTTTTAAAATTAATTTTAAACCAGGAACCTATACAATAAAGGCTACATATAATGGTTTTACAAAGGAAAATTCAATTGTCATAAAACCGGTTTTAGTTGCTAAAAATTTAATTGTTAAAAAAGGTCACATATTTAAATTCAAAACAAAACTTTTAAATTCAAATGGAAAAGCTCTGAAAGGTAAAAAATTAACATTTAAATTTAAAGGAAATAAATATACTGCTAAGACAAATAAAAAAGGAGTAGCTTCAATTAAAATCAATTTAAATTTGAAGGTAGGTAATCATAAAATAAAAGTTTTGAGTTCAAAATCTTCTATTAAACGAATAATAAAAGTAATTAAATAATTTTTCAAAACTTTTATTACTTTTTTTTAACTAATTTATATTTATGATTTTTAAAATTAAAACAAAAGGCCATAAAAATGTCACATCAAATCATAAATCTACTTTTGAAATAACGAAAGATGCTGAAATTGGTCTTGCTGCTGACTGTATTATTGGAACTGATATGGATAAATCAATGTTTGATTTTCCAGATGATTTTAAGAAAAAAATTGCAAATTCCAATACAAAAATCACAGTTATTTTAGATACAGAAAATGCTCATGATGAAATTACAGGTTTTGGGCATGAAGATTTGACATTAACACATCCTACAGATATTGTATGCAGAACTAGTGATTTTACATGTTCTCGTACATTAATGATTAAAGCAAATAAGGCAGCAAGGGATTTGGATTTAAAATTAATTGAAGATTTAAAAAATGAAAAAGTAATGGATGTTACTATAAAATTGATTTAGCATATATGCTGATTTATGTTGCATTTATTTTTTAATTTCTATACTTGTCAGTCATTTTTGTGTTTTTTCACAGAGTCGCACTTTCAAAACTTTTTAATATTTCATAGGATATATTTAATATTGGAAAAAGATTCATTTAAAGAATTATCAATAAATAAATTATTAAACATGAGGTAAATGTTAAATTCAAGATAAATTATTGAACAAGGGTTGATTTAAAGGAATTAGTAATATTTATATGTGAATAATATTATAATTTAAAATATATTTGTAATCTATATATTTTCTTTTTAATTTGGCCTTGTAATTTTATTGGAAGGGATATTATGGAAGTTACTTATCAAAAAACTACACAATTAAACACTGATATAATTTCATTTAAGAGAGATATTTCAAGGTCTATTTTATTAATTCCATCTAAAAAAATTTTAATTTTAATTGCTAAACTTGTTAAAAGAGTATTATTTAAAAAATTGGATAATGTATCAAAATTACTTAAAGAAAATCAAGATATTTTCCCAAATGAATATTATGATTGGATAGAAATTAATGAAATGATTCAATACACTTTAAAAAGAGATCCTTCACTAATCAAACAAGATGATTTTAATTTTGTTAGTGATATACATAATTCTTTTTTTGAATTAATGATATATAAATTGAATTTATTAAAAGATAATGAATGTGAATTTAATGAAAATTTTTATAATAAGTTTAATCCTAAATATGATGAATTTAATAATGATTTAATTAAATTTAAAGAATATTTTTATGGTATTATTTATCAGGAATCATTTGATAATCAAGAAGTGATTGATTATTTAAAAATTTCAAGGAAGTAATATTATGGATTATTTTTTAGACACTAATGTAGAATTAGGTTATGTTTTCTGTACTGATCCATGGAATACTCCAGCAGTCACTGTTTTTGATTCTAATGATAAATTACATTATTCTAGAAATGTGGATAAAGAGTTTAGAAAGAATTTTGCTAAATTTTTAAAAGAACAAAAACATTTTTTTTATAGGATTTCCGATGAATTAGAATATTTGGGACTTAAAAATGTTAATTATAACACATTTGAATCAATTGGTCTTAGTGTGGATTTGATTTATGATTTTGCGGTAAATAAAAAAGAATCTTTTTTAAAGAAATTATGGGATATTGCTAATAAAAATAAAAAAGATAATATTAAAGTTAAAAATTTAGTAAGAGATATTCGTATTTTTGCCAGGAATTTTGAAAAATTCATATTTGACAGAAAAATTAATTTTGAAAAAAAAGTTGTTATGTGTTTAAAACGAGTTAAAAAGTACTCAAAAATTTTTAAGAGATTAGCTGCTTTAGGTATTCATGAAGAGGATATTGATATTGTTTTAGATGCACATGATTTAGCTTGTAGGGAATCTTTGTTTTTAAATTTTGTAACTTCTGATAATGATGTTTATAGATTATCCTCTAAAGTTATGGAATTAAATATTAATGAATTTTTACATTTAAAAAATATTTTGAATAGAAATTAGATGTTATATATTATAAATTTAATTTTATTTTTTTTTAAATATCTTTATTTATTTTTTGATAAAAATATAAAAAATTTAGAAATACTATTTTGTTTTTAAAGAATATAAAATTATAGTTAACTATATATAAGTTAAGAAAGATATTATTAAATAACTACTTTTGTTTTATGCGGGGGTGGTCGAGCGGTCAAAGGCGCTAGGTTGAGGGCCTAGTGGGTTAGTCCCTTCGCGGGTTCAAGTCCCGTCCCCCCGTTTCTAATTTTAAATCAGAGTCTATTTTTTAACATAATTTATTTATATTAATTTAATCAAAACTATTTATAACTAAATTATAGGTGATAAATTATGAAAGCTGTAATTCCGGCAGCAGGTTTTGGAACTAGATTTTTACCTGCTACTAAAGCTCAAGCAAAAGAAATGTTACCGGTTTTTGATAAACCTACTATTCAGTATGTTGTTGAAGAGGCTGTTGCTTCAGGTATTGATGATATATTGATTGTTACAGGTAGAAATAAAAGATCTATTGAAGATCATTTCGATAAATCTTTTGAACTTGAACAGACTCTCCAAAGTGGAGGCAAATATGAAATATTAAAACAGGTCAGAGATATTACTGATTTGGCAGATATTTGTTATGTAAGACAAAAAGAACAGAATGGTCTTGGTGATGCAATTCATTGTGCTAAAAAGCATATTGGTGGAGAAGCATTTGCAGTAATGCTTGGTGATTCTATTACTAAAGGACCAGTTCCTTGTACAAAACAGTTAATTGATGTTTATGAGAAATATGATTCTTCTGCAATTTCTCTTGAAGCAGTTCCTAAATCAAAAGTAGAAAGATATGGAATTATTAAAGGAACTGAAGTTGAAGAAAATATTTATAATATTGATAAACTTGTTGAAAAACCTTTAGCTCATCAGGCACCATCCAATCTTGCAATTATGGGTCGTTATGTATTAACTCCGGATATTTTTGATAAAATTGATGAAACTGTTCCAGGGGTTGGTGGTGAAATTCAGTTAACTGACGCATTATCTAAATTGGATTCAATTTATGGTGTTTTATTTGAAGGTCAAACTTATGATATAGGTAATCGTTTAGAATGGCTTAAAACTTCTATTGAATTTGCTATGGATGATCCTAAATCCAGAGATAATTTAATTAAATATATGAGTGAAATTATTAAGGATGCTTAACTTATAGAAAATATAAATCAGTGTTTAGCTGTTAATTTTGATATTAATTGATTTAACTCTGATTATTATAATTAATGGATATTAAAATACTCCTCATGACGTTTAATTGATAATATGCAAAAAAGATTAATTAAAAAAACAGGTGATGAACTTTCATCATTGGGTTTTGGAGCAATGAGATTGCCTTTAAAAAATGGTAAAATTGACCGTGTTAAATCAACAGAGTTAATTTACCATGCAATTGATGAAGGAGTTAATTTTATTGATACTGCATATCTTTATGGAGATAGTGAGAAGTTTTTAGGTGAAATCCTTCAGGGTGAATATAAAAATAAAGTGAAATTATGTACAAAACTTCCTGCTATCAATATTAAAAAATATGAAGATATGGAAAAAATTTTAGATGAGCAGTTAAAAAGACTTCAAAGAGATTCTATTGATTATTATTTGATTCATTCTATTGATTTAAAGTCAATTAACAGATTACTTAAAAAAGATTTAATTAAATTCTTAAATAAGGCTAAAAGCGAAGGTAAAATTAAGCATGTTGGATTTTCATATCATGGTTCCAAAGAAGAATTTGAAATAGTAGTTGATGGATATGACTGGGATGTAGTCATGGTTCAATATAATTACTTTGATGAAAATGTTCAGGCTAGTGTTGAGGGAATTGAATATGCTGCCGCAAAAGGTATGGGTATTTTTGTAATGGAGCCTCTTAAAGGAGGAATTTTAGCAGGAAAAATGCCTGAAGATGCTGAAAAAATATTTAAGGATGCAAACCCTAATAAAAGTAATGCAGAATGGGCTTTTCAATGGGTTTTAAATAACCGAAATGTTACCTGTGTATTGTCTGGAATGAATTCATTAAACCAGCTTGATGAGAATTTAAAAATTGCAAAAAATACATTGCCAATGTCAATGACTTTTGAAGAGTTGGAAGTTGTTGAAAAAGTAAAAAGGGTAATGAGAAATTCATTAAAAATTAACTGTTCTACCTGCGGATATTGTATGCCATGTCCTAGAGGGGTTAATATTCCTGAATGTATGAAAATTTACAATGAAAAATATTTGTTTAATCATAAAGGATTAATGAATCCTGCTTTTATGGATTATTGTCAGTATTTAAGCGGGATTATGGGTAAAGCATCAAATGCCGGTAACTGTAATGGCTGTGGAAAATGCCTCAGAAAATGTCCTCAAAATTTAGATATTATATCAGAGCTTAAAAAAGTTAAAAAGGAATTTGAATTTCCGGGTTTTAAATATCTGATGTTATTTATTAAAAATATAGGTTTTCCGGTATACAGATATTTATTAAAGATTATTAATCATTAAAATTATATTAGGTGAAAAAATGAAACTTGAAGAATTATTAGCACCATGTCCAAAATGCGGTTCAAAAGATAAAATCGCTCACAGAAAAATGCTTGACAATCATCGTGCACATGCAGAAATGGAAACTGTAAAATGCGAAGAATGTGGTTATATTTTCTTTGTTAATGAAGATATGGACGAAGATGAGAAAAAACAGCTTTTAAATGAATTAAACAAAATCTATGGTTAAAATGACATTTCATGTAATGATTATACCAACTTTAAATTGTCCATCAAACTGTAAATATTGCTGGGGCAGTGAAAATAAAAAAGAAATGATGGACCTTGATATAATTGATCAAATTATTGAATGGTTAAGTGATTTTAGAGATGATAAAGTTCATTTCACATTTCATGGTGGTGAACCTCTTCTTGCAGGTTATGAGTTTTACGAAAATGCCCTAAATAAACTATCACATATAGATAACTTAGATGGTTTTTCACTACAAAGTAACATTTGGCTTTTAGATGAAAAATTAATTAATTTATTTATAAAATATAATGTTGTTGTAAGTACAAGTATTGACGGTCCTCGTGAAATTAATGATTATCAAAGAGGCGAAGGATATTTTGAAAAAACAATGGCAAATTATGAACTTGCAAAAAGTAAAGGTTTAATAATTAACTTTGTTTTAACCGTAACAGATTATTCAAAAGACTTTTCAGATGAATTGTATGAATTTTTCAAAAATGAAAAAATGAACCTTAAAATTCATGCTGCACTACCATCACTAAGAGGAGATAATGCTGATCCATGGGCACTTGACCAGGAAGAGCATGGAAAACTTCTAATTGATTGGTTGGATAAATATTTATATGATTTGGATAAATTTACCATTATGGATTTAGATCATATCTGTAAATCAGCATTAAGGAGAAGAGGAACACTCTGTACATTTGCAGACTGTATTGGAACAACACTTGCAGTAGGTTTTGACGGGTCAATTTATCCATGTTACAGATTTGTCGGAATGGATGATTATATTTTAGGCAATGTAAGTTCAAATCCAAGCTTTGATGATTTAAAACAATCACAAGCATGGGTGAAACTTCAGGAATTCAGAAATCATGTGGATGAAAACTGTAAAAAGTGCAGATTTGTCAAATACTGTGAAGGCGGATGTCCTTATAATGCAATTGTAGCATATCAAACTCCAAAGGCTGTTGATCCACAGTGTACTGCATATAAAATGATTTTTGGTGAAGTTTCAAAAAGAATGAATAAGGAATTTGCAAAATCAGCAATTCCCGGTTTTTCAAAGTCTAATTCTAAAAAAGACACAGATTCATTTTCAATCATGGATTTAGCGATGAAACCATAATTTTTTTAAATCTTTTTTTTACAAGTTTTTCATGAACCCTCAACATGTTATTAAATTTTAAATATCATGTGTTATAAAAATTTTAATGACTATAATTTTTTTCGTCTGAGTATAGTTAAAAAAATAAGGGGAGGTGATAATATAAGGACTAAAAAGACGATATTTTTTTCATGTTTGATTTTATTAATCTTTTTATCAATGACTTCAATATGTGCTCATGATAATTCAACTTTAGAAAATATTAAAGATTCAAACTTTGATAAACCATCATTAACTGCTTCTAGTAAGAATTTCAGTCAACTTCTGGAATTATTATTAATCGAACTTTAACAATTAATGGTAATGGCCATACTATTGACGGATCTGGCCTTGTTAGAATATTTTCAGTTTCTGCATCAAATGTTGTATTAAAAAACATTAATTTTACTAATGCAAAAGCAAGCAATGGTGCTGCGATTTATGTTTCTGGAAGGAATTTAACAGTTGAAAATTCAACTTTTGTTAATAATTATGCTACAGTAAGTGGTGCTGCGATTTATTCAAGTGCTGATAATACAAATATTATTAATTGTAATATTTCAAATAATGAAGCTTACGGTCCAATGGTATACTCTGGTGGGAGATATTTAAATGTTGTAAATTCCTTTTTTAAGAAAAATTACAATATTAACTCTTATAACAATCCTATGAGTCGTACTGGTGGTGCAATTAATGCATATGGTTCTCGGGCAAATATTGAAAATTCAGTATTTATTGATAATGATGCTAATACATATGCAGGTGCTATAATGATGATTGGGTCAAGTTCTACAATTAATAATTGTACATTTTATGATAATTCTGCTCAGGTTATGGCTGGTGCTGTTTGTGCATATGGAACAAGTTCTAAAGTTTTAAATTCTAAATTTATTAACAATCATGTTTATATGGGTCAAAATGGTGGTGCATTATATATTTATGGTGCTAATTCTCTTGTATCAAATTCTACTTTTGAAAAAAATTCTGCTCAGTATATGGGTGGTGCTGTTTATTGTATTCAGAATAATGTTGTTTTGGATAATTTAACTTGTATTGATAATTATGCAGGCTCTGGTGGAGCTATTTATCTTTCAGGTTCTGATTATACTTCTGATTCTCAAAATTCCAGTAATAAATTGAAAAATTCGTTATTTATAAATAATACTGCCAGATATGGTGGTGGAGCTGTTGATGCTTTATCTCATGCTTTAATAATTAATTCAACATTCATTGGAAATGATGCTGGAAGTTATGGTGGAGCTGTGGGATTGTCAAATTCAAATATTTATGAATCAAAGTTTATAAATAATTCTGCAGGTTTTGGAGGAGCAGTTTATGGTTATAATGCAGATATAGTAAATTCAACATTTGATAATAATTCAGCACATTATGCAAATTCAATCTATGGTTTTAATACTATCAATATTGTTAATTCTTCTATTTTGGATGGAGATTATATTAATGGAGGTAATAAATCAAAAGATTTTATTTTATCTCCTCATACTCAGGAAGATTTGATGATTACTTCTGAAGGTTATTATGCTTATTGTGCAGAAAGATATAATGGTAATCCATTTGTTGGTTTAATTGATAACCGTTTAATATTACTTAAAAACACTAAAAATCATCAACCTGTTGGGGAATACTTGAAAATTTTAATATATAATTATGTAACATCCAGAAGTGATTTGATTTCAGGATTTAATAATTATGTGTGGGAATTTACTGATGGAGAATATTGGAATTCACAAACTGCTGTCATACAGGAAGTAATTCGTTTGTATAACTCTGGTTTTAGAGTACCTACTGAATATTCATCAAAAGTATTGCCAAATGGAACATTAATGTATTTTAACTTTTCTTCTTTGATTTCACCATCGGGTCAGCAAAATTTATTCATGTTTAAATTTTCCTATGGTGATTTGATTAATGAAACATTAGACAAGGAAGCTTTAAATAAAACAGCTATTGTTGGAGATAATATTGAATTTAGAATTGTTGTCTCAAACAAGGGTACTACACCTATATATGACATTTTTGTTGAAGATAGAGATTATTCTAATGGACTTGTATATCAGACATGGAAAAGTGAGGTAGGTAATTGGACTTATGATAATTTAACACAGCATTGGAGATTACAAAGCCTTGATGCAGGTAAATCTGCTTCTATTATACTTTTCTTTAAAGTATTGGTTAATGGAACATTGTATAATAATGCAACAAGTGGTGTTGGTGATAAAAATTTAACTGTTAGTGGTAATTCAACTCGTGTTTATAATCCAAATTTTACTGTTGAAAAAATAGCTTTAACTCCAGAAGTTAACTATTTAAATAAGACTCAATTCCAGATTATTGTAAAAAATACTGGAGATGTCAATTTAACAGATGTGTTTGTTGTTGAAGACTTCTATGATGGTTTAATTTATGATTCATGGAATGAAAATCATTTATGGACACATTCAATAGTAAATGGTAAACATACCTGGAAATTTAACAATGTTTTACCTGTTGGAGCTGTAACCGCTTTTATTGTTGTATTTAATACAACTGATTATGGTAATTTTACTAATGTAATTGTTGCCGGATCCAATCAAACAGATAATAAAACTGGTAATAATACAACAAAAGTACTAAAACCAGATTTTATTGTTGTTAAAAATGTTTTAACACCTTATGTAATGTTGGGAAATCAAACAATATTTGAAATTGTTGTTAAAAATACTGGTGAAGTTCCTTTAGATGATATTGTTGTTATTGAAGAAAAATATGATGGATTGATATTCAATAATTCTATATTTGGTAATGAATGGCAGTATTCCTTTGTTAATGGTAAACATACATGGAAATTAATTGATGTACTTCAACCGGGTTTTGAAGAGTTTTTCTTTGTAATATTTAATACTACTCGTATTGGTAACTTTACAAACTATGTTGTTGCTATGTCTAATAAAACTGATAATAAAACTGGAAATAATACCACTGTTGTAAATGAAACTATGCCAAAAGGCAATTATTCTAATTTTACTGTTAAAAAAATTGCTATTCATCAAACTGTTTTGGTTGGAAATCTTGTTGAGTTTCAAATAATTGTTAAAAACACGGGTAATACTACTTTAAATAATTTAACAATTTATGAGAAAAAATATGACGGTTTAGTATATCACAGTTATCGTGATCACTTTAATTTTTGGATTTTCAACGAAACGGAAATGTCATGGAGGCTAAATTCAACATTTTATCCTGGTGAAGAATTGGGTATTCATGTATTTTTCAATACAACTCGTGTTGGTAAATTCAATAATTATGTTGTTGTAAGTTCAAATGAAACTGAAAATAAAACTGATGATGAGAATGTTACCGTTTTAAAACCGGGTATTAATATTGATAAAGTAGTTCTTAATAGAACTGTTATTCGAGGCCAACAGGTAATGTTTGAAATTATTATTCGAAACACTGGTCAGGAAACTTTATCTGATATTGTTGTTCGGGAATTAAAATATGATGGTTTGATTTTTGATCATTTTATTGACCCTATAGGTTATTGGATTAAAAATGAAAATCTGTCATGGTCATTAAATAAAACTTTGTATCCTGATGAGTATGAAGGATTCCTTGTTGTATTTAACACAACAAAAAGAGGTAATTTCACAAATTTCGTTGAAGTATCAACTAACAATACTGATAACGATACAGCTAATGATACTGTTGAAGTATTGGATTATAATTTGGTTGTTAATAAAATAACAATCACTAATAAAGCTAAAATTGGTGATAATGTAATATTTGAAATCATTGTTAAAAATTCTGGTGATTTAAGTATAGATAACTTATTTGTCTTGGAAAGTAAGTATGACTCAGGACTTGTTTATTTAGGTTTTAAACCAATTTCAGGCAATTGGAAACATAGTTTAAACAGTGAACTTAAACATATGTTTACTTTAGATGAATCATTGAAAGTTGGTGAATCTGCAAGTTTCAGGGTGATATTTAAAGCAACCAAAGCAGGTAATTTTTCAAATACTGTTGAGGCAGGTTTTAATAATGTAACATTAGTTAATTCAACTAATACAACTCAAATTATTGATGATGCTAAGAATAACAAAACTCAAAAAAACAAAACTCATCAAAGCAATAAAACTAATAATGACTCTGCAGATATTAAAAAACGTTATTCATTTGATAAAAATGCAACTGGAAATCCGTTAATAGTTTTAATATTAATTTTAGCTGTTATTCCATTTGTTAGATTTAAAAAATAAATTTTTTGGAGTATTTTATTTTTTACTCCTTTCTTTTTTTTACAAAAAAATATTCTTTTTGATAAAAATTTTTCCTATATTTTAATTGATTAGTTGAATAATTATTTGGTTATTTTTGATTACAACTATCATTTTAATTTATTATATATTGCATTATTCAATATATTTACATTGATAATTATAGTTTGAATTTATCTAATCTATATGTTAAGATTAAAACATGCTTTTTTTAATCATTATTTTTAAAATATTCAGTTTTTTTCCTTGATTTCATTTATATTAATATTTAAGGCATTAATTTCTAAAAATTATTGTAGTCTGTTTAATTATATAATTGTTCATGATAAATTATTAACATTTATATGCTATTTCTGACATATTAAGATATAATATTTTATGGGGATAAAACATGTTAACATCAGTTCAAAAGGAAATTTTACAAACTTTGATTAATTTATATCAGTCCTCAAATGGTAAATCTATCAAAGGTGAAGATATTGCAGAGGTTATGGCCAGAAATCCTGGTACTATACGTAATCAGATGCAATCTTTAAGAAGTTTAGGTTTAGTTAAAGGAGTTCCGGGTCCGAGGGGAGGATATAAACCAACAATTGAAGCATATCATTCTTTAAATATTTCAGTTTCAGATAATGATTCTCATGTGCCAATTTATAAAAATGGTATTAAGATGGAGGATATCTCTGTTGCAAAAATTGAATTTACCAGTGTTCCTCAGCCAGGCGAATGTGAAGCTGCAATTAAAGTTTTAGGTAGTATTAAAGATTTGAATTTGGGTGATACTATTAGAATTGGCCCAACTCCAGTTAATAATTTAGGTGTTATTGGTAAAATTGTTGGCCGTGATGATATGGACAATATGTTACTTGTGGATACAACAACAATTAGAAGTATCCCAAAACAGACTGTCGGTGATATTGCAAGTCGTAATGTGATTTCATTTGATAAAAAATGCAATATAAAAGAAGCTGCTGTTAAATTGTTTTCTAATAAGATTGATGGTGCACCTGTTGTTGAAAATGGAAAAGTTATAGGTGTATTCACACAAACTGATCTGGTTCATGCAATAGCTAATGATGATGAAGATAAAACTGTTGGTCAGTTAATGTCAAGTGAAGTGGTAATTGTAAATGAGGACTTAAAAATTGCCAACGCTATAGATGTAATGCTTAAAAATTCAATTTCAAGATTAATTATCGCCGATAATAATCAAACTTTAATTGGAATTGTCACAAGAACTGATTTAATTGATAGTATAACAAGTTTAGATGAATTTCCTATAATTACCGAATAATGTGATTTAATGAAAGTTAATCCGATAAATGTAACAAATGATATGAAAATCATTGATTTAATAAATCAATTTGACTCTTCTGGTGTATTAGGTGCAGGTAGGGTGTCACGTGCCTGCAATATTCTTGCAGATATGATTCAGGATAGAGATATGAATGTTTTCATGAGTTTAGGAGGTCCTTTAATACCTGGAGGCATGAGAAATATTGTAACTAAAATGATTAATGAAGGTCATGTTGATTTAATTGTTTCCAGTGGGGCTAATATTACTCATGATTTAGTTGAAGCTTTTGGAGGTTCACATTATCGCCATGAAGGACGTGATGATGAAGATTTAAATGCTGATGGAATCGGTAGAATTGCAGACATTAATGTCGGAGCAGATGATTTCACAATTTTTGAAACTGAAATAATTAAAATTTTTGAAAAAATAGCTTCTGAAAAAAAGAATATTTCCATTCAGGAGTTGCTTTTTGAAATTGGCCTTTTGATTGATGATGAAAACTCATTTTTAGCAGCTGCCGCTAGAAATAATGTTCCTATTTTCGCACCGGGTCTTATTGATTCGATGATGGGTCTTCAGTTATGGATATTTAATCAGGATCATGATTTTGTAGTTGATGCAGTTGCCGATATGCATTACTTATCTGATATTGTTTTTGAATCTGAAAAAGTTGGTGCCGTTCTTTTAGGTGGCGGTTTAACTAAACATTATACTTTAGCATCAAATGTTATTAAAGGCGGACTTGATAGTGCTATTCAGATTACAATGGACAGACCTGAAGCTGGCAGTTTAGGTGGAGCTCCTTTAGAAGAAGCTAAATCCTGGGCAAAAGCTAAATGCGGTTCTAATCTTGCAAGTGTTGTTGGTGATGTAACTGTTATTTTCCCATTAATTTATGCTGGTGCTTTGGATAAAATTAATGGTGATTAAATGAGTTATATTATGCTGGCAATATTATTTTTATTATCAGGATTTTTTATGAAGTATTCTGATGACTTGGTTGATGTTAACAATAATGTGGTATTAGCTTCTGTTTTTGGTATTGTTTGTGCAGTTGCATCAGCTGCCGCATCAATTTATAATGTTGAAGCTGCATATATTTTTATTTCAATTTTAATTGGTAATTTACTTGCTTTAAAAATTGATGGTGTTCATCATTTAATTACATTAATTTTATTTATTGTTATTTGTTTAATTTATGGTATTGCTGATATAAATTTAGTTATTTTACTTGTTTGTATTTTGGCAGCATTTTCAGATGAAGTGGGTCATGAATTAATATCTACAGTATCTGATAATCACTTTTTAAATTTATTTTTTGAATATCGTTTTGTTATGAAGATAGTTGTATTTTTACTTGCAATATGTGGTGTATTTAATATATTAATTTTCATTTGTTTTATTCTATTTGAGTTGGCTTATTTGGCTGGCGGTGTTGTTTTTGAAAAATTAAATTAAAAAAAGTTTATAAAGGAATTTAAATTCCTTTTAACTGTCATTTACATCAATTCCCATTTTACCTGCAATTTTTGCAAGGACTACTGTAACAATTACAGCAATGATGGTTACGATTATAGCATATCCAAATAAACTTGGAAGTGCATTTCCTTTTCCCATAACTTCTACGATTAATTTTTGGATTGCTTCATTCCAAGCTAAACCTGCAACAAATGCAAATGCAGTGGTAATTAATCCTAAAATTGTTTCCATAATTAATTTTGTTACTTCGGATGTCATATTTTTCACCTCCATTAACTATTTCAATTATATATTACATTTTTTTTATATTTAAAAGATTAACTTTTCACATGCATCTTTTGGGTTTTCTGATTCATATATGCTTCTTCCAACAATTATTGCATTGGAATATTTTAATGTTTCTTTAGCATCTCCTCCCTGTGTTCCAACACCGGGTGATATTATAAATGCATTTTCTCCCACAATGTTTCTGATATCTTTCAGTCTATTGATTCTGGTTGCAGGTGCAACATAATTGGTAATTCCTAATTCCACTCCCATTTTAGCTATATCATCTGCATTTTTTTGTAAAAACATTTCAGCTCCTGGATGTGACATTTCAGTTAGTAAAAATAATTCTTTTTTGTGTTTATTTGCCATATCAAGACATGCCTGTACACTGTCAGATCCTACAAAACCATGACATATTATTGCATCTGCTCCCGCTTTAAATGTTTCATCACATATTTTTGAATTTGTTGCATCAATATCAGCTACTTTAAAATCACATATTACTTTAAAGTTGAATTGGTCTTTTAATGTTTTTATTATTTCAAGACCTTCAGCAAGTGCTAAAGGGTATCCGATTTTTATTGTATCGATGTAGTCTTTTATTTTATCGCAAATTATAATGGCTTCCTTTTCATCCATCACATCAAGTGCTAATATTAGGTTATTTTTTATTTTCATGGTATCCCTTTGTATATATATTTTGTTTGTATTACTTTTTGTTATAAATATATTTATATAGTAATAAGTATATATTATGTTTATCAATAAAACTTTATAAAAATTTAATTATATTTTAAGTTTGTATTGAGAGATTTATCAATTTGTTTTGATAAAAATTTGGAGGAAATTGTTTATGCATATTATGGAAGGATATTTACCATTGGAATGGTGTATTGTATGGTTTGTAATATCATTCATCGTTGTTGCATTTGGTATATATCAAATTAAAAAAATTGTGGACGATGCTCCTGAATCTAAAGCATTGCTTGCTGTAAGTGGGGCATTTATGTTCGTATTATCATCTTTAAAATTACCGTCTGTTACTGGAAGTTGTTCTCACCCTTGTGGTAATGGATTAGGTGCAGCATTATTCGGTCCTGCTGTAACCGCTGTACTTGCAACTATTGTACTTGTTTTCCAAGCGCTCTTACTTGCTCATGGTGGATTAACCACTTTAGGTGCAAACATATTCTCTATGGGTATTGTTGGACCATTTGTTGCATGGATTGTATATAAAGGTTTAACTAAAGCTAATATTTCATCAACAATTGCAATTTTCTTTGCAGCATTTTTAGGTGATTTATTAACTTACGTAGCTACTTCATTCCAATTAGCTTTCGCATTCCCTGCTCCTACTTTTGAAACTGCTTTAACTAATTTCTTAGTTATATTTGCAGTAACTCAAATACCATTAGCTATTGGTGAAGGTATATTAACTGTAATTATATGGGACAGATTAAAAGCTTACAAACCAAAATTATTAGATAAGCTTAATGCATTAGCTCCTAATGAGGCATAAAAGGTGATTTAAATGAAAACTTCAACATTAATTATTTTAGCAATTATTTGTGCAATTATTTTCATTGCACCATTAATAATGTATAATGGTCATGGAGAAGATGACGGATACTTCGGTGGAGCAGATGATGCTGCAGGTGAAGCTATTGAAGAATCCGGTTTCGAACCTTGGTTCTCTTCAATTTGGGAACCACCTAGTGGAGAAATAGAAAGTTTATTATTCGCTCTTCAAGCAGCTATAGGAGCAATTATTATTGGTTACTTCTTTGGTTACTGGAGAGGACAAGGTAAAGAAGATTAATTCTTCTTTATTCATTTATTTTTTTAGTGATTTTATGAAATTTGACATGGATTATATTGCTCATCACAATGAATTAACAGAATTTAATCCGTATTTTAAACTATTTTTAACAATATTTCTATTAATATTAACATTAGCACTTGATAACTTAATTTCAGATATATTTATTTTTATTGTAATGTCTATTGTAATATTGGCAATAGCAAAAATTAATTTCAAATCTTATTTTAAATTTCTTTCAATTCCGATGGCATTTGTTATAATAACTTGTTTATTTTTAATATTTTTCTTTGGTAAAGGTCAGGTAATCTATGAAACTGGAATATTTGGTATTGTAGTTACAGAGGATTCTCTACACTATGGTGTTTACACATTTTTCAGAGTAATAGGATGTTTGCCATGTTTGGGTTTTTTAGCTTTAACAACACCTATTGCTAAGATTCTTCATTGCCTAGCTTCACTTAAAGTTCCTAAAATTGTTATTGAAATTGCACTTTTGATGTATAATTCAATATTTATTTTCTTAAATGAAATTGATACAATGCAAAAGGCTCAACAGACAAGACTAGGTTATCATTCTTATTGGAATTCATTTAAATCTTTAGCAGCTCTTGCAAGTACTATATTTTTAAGGTCTTTAGATAAAAGTGAATCTTTACAACATTCTCTAGATTCAAGAGGATATTCTGGAGAATTACCAGTTTACGAACCAAGAAAAAGGGAGGAATAAAATGATTGAAGTAAAAAATTTAAAATATTCATATAATTCTCAGTACCAAGCATTAAAAGGAGTTAGTTTAAAAGTTAATAAGGGAGAAATGGTTTCTCTTTTAGGAAAAAATGGTGCTGGTAAATCAACATTATTTCTTCATTTAAATGGTATTTATGAACCTGATGAAGGTCAGGTTTTTATTGACGGTGAAGAGTTAAAATATGATAAAAAATCTTTACTAAAATTCAGACAGAAAGTAGGTATTGTATTTCAAAATCCTGATGATCAGATATTTGCTCCAACTGTTGAAGAAGATGTTGCATTTGGACCTTTAAATTTAGGATTACCTATGGAAGAAGTCCAGGATCGTGTTGAAGATGCACTTGCTCGTGTTGGAATGTCAGGATTTGAAAAAGCAGCTCCTCACCATTTAAGTGGAGGTCAAAAGAAAAGGGTAGCTATTGCAGGTATTCTTGCAATGAAACCTGAAATTATGGTTTTGGATGAACCAACTGCAGGTTTGGATCCTCAGGGTGTAACTAATTTATCTAAATTATTGAGGCAGCTCAATGATGAAGGAATTACAATAATTATTTCTACTCATGAAGTTGATCTTGTTCCGAATTATGCAGATAAGATTTTTGTTTTAGTTGATGGTTTACTGATAGGTGAAGGTACTCCAAAAGAGATATTTTCACAACCTGAAATATTAGAAAAAGCTAATTTAAAAGTTCCTATTGTTACAGATTTGTTTCAACAGCTGGAAACTGAAGGTTTTGATATGAATGGAGATTATCCTTTGACAATATCTGAAGCAAAAGAAAAATTCATTGATTTATTTAATAATCGATAATTTTTATTTTACTTTTTTTTTGAAAAGGCTCTTTCAAAAACTTAAGTGATTTTGATCAAAAAAATTTTTGAGGAGCATGATTTTTTCTTTTATAATTTTTCTTTATTTTGAATTTAAAAGTAGTT
>CADAAJ010000060.1 GCA_902785855.1 uncultured Methanobrevibacter sp.
GTTCAGCGGGGATTGCCTAGAAAAGACTCAATTAACCCATTGAGCAAAAAACAAAATCTAGGAATCCTCACCTTCTACAAGGTGAGGTTGTTCAATTAATCTTATCCAATTGAATTTTTTATCAATAAGTAATATTGCACCTACACTTAAAATTAATAAAATAAAACCTTCAAATAAACTTATATATGAAACATCATGAGTCACTGTTGTAAGTCCCAATCCGATGATTGTAAATACAAAAAGGTTGTTTATTGAATGTAGTGCTGATGAAACTTCTAATCCTTTTGAATACCATGTTATTATACCATAAACAAGTCCTGTAATAAAAACACTAAGTAGGCCGGTCATATTATAAGTGTGGCCTGCAGCAAATAGTATTGTTTGAAGTAAAATAGCTACAATTGGTATTCTAAACCATGACCCAAATGTCTGCATTATAAATCCACGGCATAATAATTCTTCAGCAAAACATTGTATAGGTGTTAAAATCAATACCAATAAAAAGGTAATTATTGTAAAAGAATTATGTATTGGTTCTTTCATAATAATCATTTCAATACTGTATATTATCATATATACAATAAATGCTATTAACATTGATTTTAAAAAGATTCCCCAATCCCATTTTCTACCTAGAGTTAAATAAGAAGAAAAAGGTCTGTCTTTAACAATTTTTGTAGAAATATATATTGAAGGAATTATAAGAACAACTGTTAATAGTGTTATAATATTTGATAAATTTGTAATTGCACCATCTGTAGAAGTTCCGGATAATACTTGACCTAATTGTTGCACATCAAAACCTGAAAAACCTATAAAAGTAATAAATAATATTGCATTAAATATTATTACAAATATCAAAGTTATTATTGCAACTAAAATTGGTTTATACCATTTATATTTTTCTAATGTTCTGGGAAACGTTGTATAATCAGAACCATAATTTTTTTCATCAATCTTTTTTAAAATATCCATAATAATCTCCTTTAAATTATTAATGATTATTAATATAGATTTTAATTTATAAATATTTAAGGATAAAAATTAAATAGAATATCATGTTTAGAAAAATGAGAAGACATAAACAAGCACTTTCAAAAGATGAATGTGTTGATATTATAATCAATGAACCTAGAGGTGTTTTAGCTCTCACAGGAGATTATAATTATCCATACACCATTCCTATGAGTCATGTATATGTAGATGGTAAAATATATTTTCATGGAGCAAAAAAAGGCCATAAAATTGATTCAATTGAAAAATGTGATAAAGTTTCTTACTGTGTTATGGATAATGGAATTAAAAATGATGATGGTTGGTCATATACATTTAAAAGTGTTATTGTTTTTGGAAGAATTAGAATTTTAACTGATGATGGAGAAAAAATAGAAAAATTAACACAACTTGGAGATAAGTTTTTCCCAACTCATGAAGAGACAGTTAAAGAAATTAACAGATTACTGAATAAAACTGCAGTATTTGAAATTACACCTGAACATATAACTGGTAAAATCGTTGAAGAAAAATAATAATATTTAAGTATCATATTTAAAAATATAATATTGGTGATATTATGAGGTGTCCATATTGTGATAGTGAATTAGACAGTACAAATTATTGCAGCAATTGTAATCAGGAATTTGATTTTAGCTCAAGAATAGATAATGGTGAGTCAATTTGTCTAAATTGTACTTTTTGGCAAGTTAGCCCTTATGGATCAGCTTATGGAATGGTTTGCAATAAAGGTTCCTATACTGAAGGACCTGGAGACTCATGTTCCTATTTTATTCCTGAAAGTTATCATGCAAGTTATGGTGACAGTGGTCAGTATCAATTTAATGAAACTTCAAGAAGAATTGCAGATAAATTATGGCACTGGCAACATTCCAGATAAATTTAAAATGTTATATTTATATTAGATTAAATGAAAAAATATGATTATAGATTAAATTGAGGTTTTAAAATGAATAAAAAAATTTTAAAAATTTTAATTTGCACATTTGTATTTATTATTGGTATTAGTGCAGTTAGTGCAATAGAAATTAACTCCACAGATGAAGTTGCACTACAGCCTGTAGGGGAAGATGTTGTAGATGTAAATGATGATGAAGTAATAAGTGTTGAACAAAAAGATGTTGTAGCTGATAGTGATGAAGATATCATATCTGAAGCTGATGACAGTAATAAAAAGGTTATATCTAAAGCCGATGAGCGTGATGTTGTAGCTAGCAGTGATGATAATAAAGTTATTGCCGGTGAAAATAATAATATCTTAACTTTAAATAATGATAATACTAAATTGTCTAGTTCAGATTCATCATCAGATGTCGCTGATGCAGAAACTGTTATATATAAATCAGTTAATGTAGGCAAAATAAAAGTTCCGAAAAAATATTTAAAGTATCCTGAAAGTAAAATTCCAAAAAAATTAAAGGTTTCTATTATAAAACAAATGAAAAAATTAAAAAAATCAACATATAAAAAAGTTAAAAAAATGGTTAAAAATAATTGGAAAGTTTACAACAGTAATAATGATTTAAAAATAAAAGGAAAATATGCATTTATTATGTATTATATTATATTTTCAAAAAGTATTTAAAATGGATTTTTTAAATCCTTTTTCTTTTTTTTACAAATTATTTTTAAATTTAATCAACATTAATTTCTCTTTTTTTCTGGTAAGATAATTTAAATTTATTTTTTAAATTTTGTTGTGTAAAATAATATTAATTCAGAATTTGTTTAATCAAAAATATTTTAAAGTAGTATAAATAAAATCAATTCTATGAAATTAGAAATTGACAATACATCTGAAAAAATAATTAAAGCTTCTTTAATTGTTCTTAAAAAAGAAGGGTTTACAAAAGCAACTACAAAAAAAATTGCTGCTGAGGCAGGAGTTAATGAAATAACTATTTTTAGAAAATTTGAAAACAAAAAGAATTTAATTGATGCTACAAAAGAATATCATTTAAAAAATATTCTTGAAAAATTAGATGACATTTTTGATTTTAGTGAAGATGAAGACATTGAAGAGTTTCTCAGAATCTCATTTTTCGGTATTTTAAATCTTGAAGAAGATGATTTTAATATAATCCGAATTGCAATGGAAGAGGTAAGGGATGTAGATGATGAATTTTTAATTTCAAAAATCACTGATACTATTTTAAATAAATTAGAAGCTTTCTTCCATTTACAAAAAGATAAAGGTTTAATTAAAGATATTAATACCAAATCATTATCAGTTATGTGTTACAGTAGCTTATTCCAGTCTGTTATATTATGGAAAATCTATGATAAAAGTTTAGGTTTTGAAACTAATTATTATGTTGATGATTTGCTTAAAATATTTTTAGAAGGTATTCTTGCTTAAATTTTTTCTGGAATTGGAATTATGAGTGAATCAACTAAAATTTTAACAATTCAGGATTTATCCTGTTATGGACAATGTTCTATAACAGTTGCCCTACCAATTATTTCTGCATTCGGAATTGAAACAGTTGTTTTACCTTCAGCAGTATTGTCTACTCATACTTCAGGTTTTGGAAATTATCACCTCAGAGACTTAACATGTGATCTTCCAAAAATTCTTAAGCATTGGCAGGAAGAAGAAATATTTTTTGATGCTATATATACTGGTTTTATAGCATCAGCAAAACAGATTGATTATATTGAAGAAATTATTAAATCCCGATTAAAACCTGAAGGATGTGTTTTTGTTGACCCGGCAATGGCGGATCATGGTGAATTTTACAATGGATTTAACCAGGAATTTGCAGATAAAATGGGTGAACTGTGTAAATTAGGAGACTATATTTTACCAAATACTACTGAGGCATGTTATTTATTACATAAGCCTTGGAAGGATAATTTTACAAAAGATGAAATGTTAGAAATTGCAGATGAACTGTCACAATTTACAAAAAGACATGTTATCTTAAAGGGTTATGAAGATGAAAATAAGCAAATGGGAATGATAATTTCAGATAAAAAAGAATCAACATGTGATATTGTTTTTAATGATAAAGTTGATTATGTGACTCATGGAACCGGTGATGTTTTTGCTTCTACATTTGTCGGATCTGTTATGGTAGGTAAATCACCTTGTGATGCTTCTAAAATTGCAGGTGAATTTACTAAAAAAGCAATTGAAAAAACTATTGGTGATAAATCTCATAATTATGGTGTTAAATTCGAATTAGTAATTCCTGAACTTTATAAGTTATTAAAATCAGTTTAATGGATATATGCTACTTGTCGTGTTTTACAAGCAGCATTCCATTATGTTTGTTTCTTTTCAAATTAAATATTATTTTGTAGTGTTAATAAAGGATTTTTAAATCAATTTAATTTATAGATAATGGGGAAAATGTTTATTTAATTATTAATTATTATCCTATTAAATACATCTAATAACCTCCTGATTATTTAATTATTATATTTCTAATTTATTATCTTATAAAATACATTATAATGCCTCCTATTTAGTTTATCTATAAGATTTATCGTGTAGATTATTACACAATTCATCTTTCCTACTCATTAGTTTGTATTACTCTATATAAATACTTTTTCGAATGTAAGTGCCTACTTACATCTAATATATATTTTTAAAAGCTTCACATTCATTAAATAGAAATATAAAGAATTTTCATCCATTGAATTATAATTAAAAGTTCCAATAATTTTAAAAATTATTAAATATATATTTATTAATAATTATGTTGGATAATAATTCTAATTTCAAAAAAATTTCAATTAAATACTCAGATGAAGTACCTAAAGATTATGATATATCAGAAATACAGTATACATTTGATTTTATTTATCTTGTTTTAAAACGGGATGCCTCAATAGATAGTGCTATTGAAGGAATTTGTAATGAGTATGATATTCCCCGGATTAACTTTAGGAATTATTTAATTGAAAACAAATATATTATCAATAAAAGAAATATGAAAGAATTTTCAAAGCAGATTAAATCATATAACAGAAAAACTTTAAAGAAAATTCTTAAAAAACATGGTCTTAAAACTTCAGGGAAGCGTAAAAGTTTAGAAAAAAGAATATATGTAAATAAATTGCTTAAAAACAATTATTATTTATCTTCCAAATCCAAAATATTTTATAAAAATAAAAAACGAAGAATTCGAATTTATAATAAATATTTATTTAATCATTATTATTTTAAAGAATTTAATGAATATTATATGGATAATTTCAGAAAAAAAGAATATAACATACCTATTGAATATGTAAACATGTATATTGACAAATCTGTTGAAGATAAAGATCATGAAATGTATATTTTAAATAATGAAGTTTTACTTGATTTTTATTTAAAAAATGAAAAACCTAAAAAAATGATGGAATGTGTTTTAAAAAATTACTGTATTAATATAAACCCAATATGGAAAATTAATCATCTAAACAGTCATGAAGCTATTTCAAAAGAGTGTTATGAAAATATACAATTATTATTTAAAAAATTCGGTAAAAATGTAATTATAAATACATTTTATTTGATGTGGGATTCATTTGATTTTGATAGAATTATTGTTCCGAAATATGATGCTTATAGAATTTTAAAAGATATGATGAACTTAAAAGAAATTGCAAAGATTAATCATGATTTAAAAAATCGTTTTTATATGAATAAAGATTTAAAAATTAAAAAAATAACACAAAAATCATTGTTTGAATTTTAAGGTTTAGATATTATGAATATTTTAATATCCAATGATGATGGAGTATTTGCACCAGGAATATTTGCTGCAAAACAGGCAGTTGAAGATATAGCTAATGTTAGTGTTGTAGCTCCAGATAAAAATAACAGTAGTGTTGGTCGCCGTTTGACCTTATTTAAACATTTAGAACTTAATTCATGCGAACTTGAAGATGGTAGTTTAGCTTATTCAGTATCTGGAAGTCCTGCCGATGCTGTTATTGTAGGCAGTAATTATGTTATGGATGAAAAACCTGATTTGGTTATAAGTGGGATTAATCAGGGTGTAAATATTAGTTGTGACATTACTTCATCAGGAACCGTTTGCGCTGCTTTTGAAGCTGTCAGTTTAGGCATTCCTGCTATTGCAGTATCTTTGTTTATGGATCCTAAAACCTCATTTAAAAAGGATGAAAATGGTGAATGGTATCCGGAATATGATTTTACATTAACAAAAAAAGTTTTACATGATCTTGTTTTAAAAATTAAAAAAGAAGGATTTCCAAAGGAAGTTGATTTATTTAATTTAAATGTGCCTTCAAATTATGAATCTGAGGATGTTAAAATCACTTCTCTATCTCATAAAATGCTTGATAAAGAAGTTATTGATAATACATCTAATGATAAAAAGGAATTATTTGATTATCCATTGGATGAAAATCAAAAAAGTGATAATTTGGTTATGATTTCTTCTAATCTGGTTAAGGAATATGAAAAAGGCAGTGATGGTTATGCATTACTTGTTGAAAAAAGACCAAGTTTAACTCCATTAAATGTTAATATGACATGCAAAGAATTTAAAAATTGGTAAATTAACTGCATTTTGTAATTAAAAATTTTTTATGTTGCGAATTTTTTTGATGATTAAATAGTATTGTTTAACTTAAAAGTAGGTTTATATAATATGTTATATAATATTAATGTAACTATATTTATACATCTATTTATAGTTAAAAAATTAAGGGGGGTGAAAATATAAAATTAAAGATGTTATTGCTTTGTGGAGTGATACTATTTATTTCAATATCATCCATAAATGCAGCAGATAATTCTACTTTAGATGATAATAATATTTTATCAGATTCCGATGGTACTTTCACAGATTTATCTGAATTAATTAATGGAGATGAAACTGTAATAAATTTGGATAAAAATTATAAATATGTTTCTGGAGATTCTGTCTCTAGTGATGGAATTACTATTAATAAATCTATAACTATTAATGGTAATGGCTACACTATTGATGCCTCTGGTTCTGTTAGAATTTTTCAAATTACATCTCCAAATGTTGTTTTAAATAATATAACATTTATTAATGGTTTTCATGAAAACGGTGGTGCAATTAATGTTAATAGTGAAAATGTCATCGTAAATAATAGTTATTTTAAATCAAATAATGCTTCAGATAGTACCAGTGCAGGTGCAATTTATTGGAATTCTGCTAAGGGTATAATCGAAAATTCTATTTTTGAATCTAATAAAGCATATAATGCAGGTGCTGTATTATGGTTAGGAAAAGATGGTATTATCAAAAATTCATCATTTATAAATAATTATGCTCCAGTTGCAGGTGCTTTATATATTTATTCAAATTTACTCATAGAAAACTCTAATTTTAGGTATAATAAAGCTAATGGTGGAGGTTCTATGTATATTGCTGGTGATAATGCCACTATAAGAAATTCAAGATTTGAATTTGAAAGTAGTGCGGGTTATGGTGGTTCTATTTGGTTTTACAGACCAAATGTTAAAATTGAAAATTCCACTTTTAAATCATGTAAAGCAAATCGTTATGGTGGTGCAATATATGCTAATTATGAAAATGCTACTATAATTAATTGTAATTTTGAAAATAATAGTGCTAATTTTGGAGGTTCAGTTTATGTGATAAATGATTATTTATCTGTTGAAAATTGTAACTTTAAATCCGATTCTGCAAATTACCATGGAGGTTCAATATTTTTCAATGCTAAAAACTGTAAAATTAATAATTCTAATTTTACAAATTGTTTTGCTTCCGCTGGAGGAGGAGTTTATTTAGTATATAAAGATGAAGACACTAGTGTTATTTCAAATAATTATCTTTCTAATTCAAGATTTATCAATAATTCTGCTCGTTATGGTGGTGCTGCAGTTTCCGTTACTGATAATGCAATTATCAATAATTCTATTTTTATTAATAATTCTGCAGGAAATTATGGTGGTGCTATAGATTTAACAAATTCGAAATTGATTAATTCATTATTGGAAAATAATAGTGCTATTTTTGGTGGTGGGATTTATATCTATAATTCAGATATTATTAACTCAACATTTATAAATAATCAAGCAACATCAGGTAATGATATATACATTTTAAACATTTCAAATCTGCAAAATAACACTTTTTCAGATGAAAATATTGTTATTTCACAAAATGAAATTAGAGGAGAAGTTATTACAAATAATCATAATATTCGAAGTTTACTTACAACAGATTTAGGATATTATGCATTTTGTGCTGAAAAATATAACTTTGATCCTTATACAGGAGTTATTGACCATTCAATGGAAAAATTAAAAAATGCAATTAATCATGAATATATTGGTGATTATCTTAAAATTCTAATTTATAACTTTGTAGATCATTTTGAAGATTTAAGAACTACTGGTTTTCATAATCATGTATGGGCTTTTAGTGATGGAGAATATTGGAATTCTGATGATCCTATTGTTCAATATGTTATAAAACTATATAATTCTGGTTTTAGAGTACCATCTCAAAATGCTTGTAAAATTTTGCAAAATGGTACAATAATGTATTTAAATTTTACATCAATGGTAACTCCTTCAGGTCAGCAAAATCTATTTTTATTTAAATTTGACCATGGAAATGTCATTAATGAAACTTTAGATAAAGAAGTTTTAAATAAAACTGCTATTGTTGGCGATAATATTGAATATAGAATTATTATATCTAATAAAGGTAATAATACTATATATGATAATTTTATTGAAGATAAAGATTATTCAAATGGATTGGTTTATCAATCATGGAGAGCCGAAGTTGGAAATTGGAGTTATGATGAACTTACAGGGCACTGGAAATTGCCTATGCTTGAAGCTGGAAAATCCGCTTCAATCATTTTGATTTTTAAAGTATTGGTTAATGGTACATTATACAATAATGCAACTGCAGGAGTTGGGCATATTAATGTAACTAACTCTTCAGATTCAGTTAAAGTGTATAATATGAATTATACTATTGAAAAGCATTCTTTAACACCAAAAATTGAATTAGGTGAACAGGCAATTTTTGAAATTATTGTAAAAAATAGAGGAAACAATGATTTAAGTAATGTATTTGTTGTTGAAAGTAAGTATGATTCAGGACTTGTTTATTTGGATTATGTTTCTGTTAAGGGAAATTGGATTCATAGTTTGAATAATGAAGGTAAGCATAAGTTTACTTTAATGGGTAATATTAGTATTGATGACTCAGCAAGTTTCAGGGTTATATTTAAAACTACAAAAATTGGAAACTTAACTAATACTGTAACAAGTTTCAATAATACAAATGCAACTAATTCTACTGAAGTTTACAATAAGACTACTGATGATAATTCAACTAAAATTATAAATAAAACTATTCCAAACAATAATACAAATATTACAAAAAAATATATCAATAAATCTGATGATGATTTAGATAAGGCATATGTAAAATTTGATGAAACAACCGGTAATCCATTTATTGTTTTAATCTTAGCATTAATTATTATTCCATTTAGAAGATTTGAAAATTAATCTTCTTTATTCTTTTTTTTGTGTGATTAATTTGGTGAAATTAAATTTAATTCTGTAATTTTAACTTAAAATATTGTTTTGAGGGACGTTGGATAAGTTAGGATGAATACTCCTCTTTCTCTCCGAGGAACTGCCCGTGTGGCTTTAACTACAAGTGGCTCGAGCATAGTTTATAAAGAAAATAAGAAAACCAAAGGTGACTATCAATTCGTTAGGACTTTTGGTAATATTTAGTGTTTATTTTCTCAAAATCCTTTCTCCAGTCGTTTTTTTAATTTTAATGGAGAGTCATGATTATGCAACTTTTGATTCCTTTTAACCAGCTTCATGTTGGCATTGGCATAACACACTTCAAAATATCTACAACTTTTAGTGAAATTTATTCCACATCATACGAATGAAAAAAAACAAAACTAAATAATTTCTGCCAACACTCAAACCATTTTTAAAAAAAAAGGCAAATGAGAGATTGTCTCTCATTGTTTTTTAATATTTTTATTTTTTATTCGCAGCGTTATAATTAACATAGCTGCTAACACGATGGCTAATCCATACATTACAGATGCCATTGCATTCTGGATAATTATATTCGCAGTATCTACAACAATACTGTCTTGTCCCTCTATAGTGTCTAATTTTTGGAAGTAGTCATAGACTTCTTGATGGAATTGTTCATCTCCTGAATAATCAGGTGCATAGGTATCGGCTGCAGTACTGATACCGCCCATAACTCCAAGAATTAGAATTATTCCAATGATTGCTGTTCCTAATGATGAACCTAATGTCTCACCAGTTGTAATAATACCAGATGCGTTATTTTGGCCTTCAGCAGGAACATCGAATAATGCAACATCCGCTGCTAAAGCCATCATAAAACCAATACCTGTCCCAAGTAAAAACTGTCCTGGAATTAAATCCAGCATGTTTACATTTAATTTAAATTGATAACTTAAAATCAGACATCCTACAATAGATATTATACATCCTATTGCCATGAGTGTCTTG
>CADAAJ010000061.1 GCA_902785855.1 uncultured Methanobrevibacter sp.
AATGAAAACACTATCATCTATTGCAAACGGTTATGGTGCAAATACAATCACAAGAGTAGCTGATGTGTGTTTAAAAGAAAGAAGAAAAATCGTTGTTGTACCTCGTGAAACTCCACTACGAAGTATTCATTTACAAAATATGCTAACATTATCACAGGAAGGAGCAATTATATTACCTGCAATGCCCGGATTTTATTCAAATCATGATACTGTTGATGATCAAGTCAATTTTATTGTAGGAAAAATATTAGATTCACTGAATATTGAAAATAATTTATTTAAAAGGTGGGAATAAATGTTTAAAGACGATGATTTTATTAAATCATGTGATGTGCCAGGTCCAACCAAAGAAGCTATAAGAGCAATAATTTTATACAAATCAGAAGTAAGTTCAAAGGATAAAGTTGTTGACTGTGGATGTGGAACCGGAGGAATTACCTGTGAATTTTCAAAAAGAGCAAAAGAAGTAATTTCTATTGATACAAACCCTGAAGCTATTGAAATTACATCAAAAAATCTTGAAAAATTTGAATTAGGTAATAATGTCACATTAATAAATGATAATGGAGTTAATGCCCTTAAAAACATTGACAATATAGATATTGCAGTTGTAGGAGGTAGTGGTAGAGAACTTGAAAATATCTTAGACATTATCGATGAAAAATTAAATCCAAAAGGTAGAATCATTATTACTGCAATATTAGTTGATACTAAAGTAGAAGCAATCCAATAGCCATAATTACTGCTAAAAAAAGATAACATGGACAATAATAATCAAAAAATAAAAACTTGCATTATTTTATGTGGAGGGCAAAGTAGAAGAATGGGCCAGGATAAAGGTTCTATGGAAATTCAAAATAAACCCATGATTAAACATATACTTGATACTTTAAACCATGAAATTAATGAAGCTATTGTTGTTTTAAATGATAGTAAAAGAGTTGGCAAATATAGTGAATTTATTAATCCAAAAGATTATGACTACCATTTAATATTTATTGAAGATGAAATCAAAAATAAAGGACCCCTATCCGGAATACTGACTGGATTAAAACACACAAAAAGTGAATATGCTCTAATATTACCATGTGACAGTCCATACACCTCAAGCAATTATATAAAAACTATTTTTAATGAAATTGATGAAAATTATCAGGCAGTTGTTCCCTATTGCGATGATAAAAATAAATTAAAAACATCACAACCCCTTCACTCAATATACAATAAAAATACAATCAAAACAATTGAAAAATTAATAGATAATGAATCCTTACATATTAAAGGACTAATAGAAAAAATAGATACAAAATTTATTTTAATAGATAATAAAAAAATATTAAAAAAAGAATTTAGAAATCTTAATAGTCCAAAGGACATTTAAAGATATTCAACTAATTCTTTTGTTTTTGAAACAGCTAAATTAACTGCAAAAAGAATGTCATCTTTAGTTAAAGGTTCTTTACCACCTTTTTGCATGGAACAAATATGTCCATCTTTGGTAACACCGACATTTAAACGAGCACTAGCAACTTTCTCTTCATCTAATGTAGGATCAATAACCATTTTATCTCCAATTTTAACAAAAGTACATAATGCTAATTCATTATTAATCGGTAAATCAAAGGTTTCATCATCACTAAGGACAACTTCTTCATCAACAATTGATGTAACTGGTAATTTAGTAGATTTTAAAGCTGCCATTACAGCTAATTCACAAGCATCGAATAAGTTACCGCAGTTATCAATTATATGTAAATCAATGAACAACATCCAAACATGTTTTCCTTCTTCAATGCATAATTTATCCAAATCAACTAATTCACTTTCACGAATACCTCTATCCACTACACGTGCGAGTTCTATTGAATCATCACTAGGAGGTCCTGGTTCAAAAGTAGGATCAGCCATTGGTAACATTTCACAATTAGTCATTAAAACTCCAAGTTCCGGAGTATCTGGAAATGGGCTTCCAATTTGTGGTTTAATACCTACAATAACTTGAGTTCCACCTATTTTTACACGAGCAGAGCCTTCAGCTTTAGAAATAACATCCGTTTCAATAGAAATATCCCTATACTCATCAAGTTCCCTGCCATCTTCTCTTTTATCATTAGCGGCAAGGTTTGTAATGCTTCTTTTTGTAATTTCTGGTACTATCTCCATATTATCCACTCACTATTCAATAGAATATTTTTTCATTAAAGCTTCTTTTTGAAGTTTATTAACTTCAATACATCCTTCCATAGCCAAATCAATTGCTTTTGCAAATTCATCTTCAGTCAAGTCACCATCACTTTGTAATAAAGTAATTTCACCAGTTCTTGGCATCATAGCTATTGGAACATCAGCTTGACCCTCTTTATCTTCTACTTCAGATAAATCAAGAACAATTTCATCATTAACTTTACCTGCAGCACAACCTACAACAATATCCTTCATAGGAATACCTGCATCTACAAGAGCAACAGAAGCTGCTGTAATTCCAGCACAACGAGTTCCACCTTCAGCTTCAATTACCTCAATATAAACATCAACCATAGATCTTGGATAATTTTCTAACATTAAAGCAGGTCTTAAAGCATCAGCAGTGATTTTTGAAATTTCAGAAGACCTTCTATCAGGTCCAGGTCTTTTCCTGTCATCAACTGAAAATGGTGCCATATTATATCTGCATCTAATTACTCCAGTATTAGGTTCCAATAATCTTCTTATATATGATTCTCTAGGCCCATAAACAGCTACTAAAATTTTATTTCCACCAACTTCCAAGTAAGCAGAACCATCAGCACGTTCAAGAACTCCAGCTTCAATTTTAATAGGACGTAATTCATTAAATTTCCTACCATCCTCTCTTATCATTTCTGACATCATATCAACCTCATTAATCTAGAAGAACTATTTATTATTCAATATAAAAGAATTATTTGAATTATCTCCATAAGATAATGTATTATCCTTATTTTTATTTTTTCTTTTAAATTCTTCGATAACTTCACCAATATCCGGTTTGTTATTTTTTTCTTCTTCCAATTCCTCTTCTTGCTCTAATTCTTCTTTAAAATTTTGAAGTTTAGGTTTTTCTAAAACAAATTCTTCTTCAGTTTCTTCAGGAGGTAATTCTCCATCAATAGCCAAATATAATTCATTTTTAATTTTATTTGTTAAACCGGAAGTATGAGCTTCACTTTCAATCAAATTAATAATATTTTTAGTAAGCTGTTCCATTTCAGGTTTACCTTTAACCCAAACAAGACCATTTTGACCAACAACAATCTTACAATTGGTTTTATCTTTAATCATGTTGATCATAGAACCTTTCTTACCAATTAATCTAGGAACTTTAGTTGGAGCAATTTCTACAATTATTCCACCTTTAAATTTACCCATTCCTCTTCCTTTTAAACCTAATTTAGCTTTTTTAATTTCATCAACATCGACAACTCTTAAAAATAAAACATCCCCGACATCATAAACTTTATTAAGTTCTTTTTTCTCACGACCAAAAACTTCAAAAGCAGGTAAAATTCCAGAATAAGGTGAATTAATGTCTACATCCCACATTGAGAATCTAACATCATTAATTTTACCTATCACTACATCTCCTTTTTTAGGAACATATTTACTTTTAAGAGGAATAACACGAATCTTTTTATTCCTCAAAGAAACAAGTCCCATCAAAGAAGAACAAACTTTACCATTCTCCTTGAAGGTACCTCTTCCTGAATAGTACTCCTCATCAGCTAAAAGCTGACCAGGAATTACTAAATCTTTATTTTCCACATAAATCATAATAATCCCATAAGTATGAAAATTTAATTATTTAATAGTTTTAGTTTCAGCTTGTCCACTTGAAATTTCAGCCATCTTAGAAGCAAAAGAATTTTGAAGACCACCAGGCATTTCCACAATACCAATCCAGGAACCATCCTGTTGCCATTCTTCATTCAAAATTTCACCAAATCCATGAATGACAGAATAAGCACTTCCAGCTGCAGAACCTGGGAGTCTAACAGCAACTTTTACTTTTTCAAATCTAATAGGAATAAGTGGTTTAATAGCTTTTAGAGCCGCTTGAACCTGTTGATCAACTGAAGTGAATGGATCAAATTTAACTTTAGCCTCATCACATGCATTTTCTATTCTTTGAACTGGATGAGGTAGTCCATTTTGAGGATTAATTGCTTCTTTAGCAATTTTATTAATAACTGATTTTCTTTTATCCTCTTGCATTTTCCTTCTTTGTTCAGCAGTTAATTGAACATTACCTTTCTCAAGTATTATCTTAGAAACTTCAATTGGATCAGTAGTTTCAAATATTTTTTCCATAGACTCTTCAGAAGCTTTATCTCCTTTTTTAGAATCTTTAAAAATTTCTTCAACAGCTAAAAGATCTTCAATGGCAACATCCGGACCATCAGGATTTCTAAAATCAGCTGCCAAATCTGGGTCAACCAATATTTCAAAATGTTCCCCACAATATTCATATTTAGCAATTATAGCTTCATCAATATTTACCATTGAAAACACCCTCAACTATTATTCTTCTTCAGATTCATCTTCTTTAACTATTACTTCATCTATATATTCTTGTACTTCATCCTGAGATAATTTAACGTATTTTTCGCCATCAATTTTAATTACAGCAATTTCAACATTATTTGAAGTAGTATCATGGTCTGTAGCTTCATCAATAGCAGTTAAAGCTAATTTAATAGATTCTTCTAAAGTTAATTCATCATTATATTTTTCTTCAAAAATATCCATAGCAGCTGCTCTTCCAGAACCAATAGCTGTTGCTTTATATTCAATTAAAGCACCACTAGGGTCAGTTTCGAATAATTTAGATACACCATCATATACTCCACCAATAATTAATGCAGAACCAAATGGTCTTACACCACCGTTTTGAGTATATAACTGTAACATATCACATAATTTTTTAGATAAACTATCTACACGAATAGGTTCACTGTATGTGATTTTATTTACTTGAGCTTCAACTCTTGCTCTTTCAACTAATGCTCTTGCATCTGCTACAAGACCAGATGTGGCTGCACCAATATGTTCATCAATTTTAAATATTTTTTCAATAGATGAAGCTTCAACTAAATTTGATGTAGTTCTTTTATCTACAGCTAAAACAATACCTTCGGAACATTTTACACCAATTGATGTAGTTCCTCTTTTAACAGCTTCTCTTGCATATTCAACTTGGAAAAGTCTTCCATCTGGGCTAAAGACAGTAATAGCCCTATCGTATCCAGCGCTTTGTAAAGGTTGCATATTAATACCTCATATTTTAATTATTTATAAACATAAATTTTCAAGTTCAACAACATAAAAAAATAAAACCAAATCTCCATGAAAAGGCAAATTTTAATTTTAATTACTAAAGATTAGTTTATTAAAATATTTTTTATTCTTTTTTTCCATAAATCCAATAGATATTTATAAAAATTTTTATTTATAAAGTTTTCTATTTTAAAATAACAAAAAGTTATTAAATAAATTTTTGTGAAGCTTTAATAGTTCCAGACAAACCAATAACTGTCATGGAAATACGATTATTATGATAATTATTAGCTAAAGCAAAAGATGAACGGACCTGTTCAACAAAATCCCTTTGACATCTAACAATAGCTTTATAATGATAATATTCATTAGTATTTTCCATTTCATAAAATCTCATAACCCACAAATTAAAATTAGATGTATTACATTCACCCTGAAAACGAATACATGCATCCCAAATAATTGTAACAAGTTCATCTTTATTAATTGACTCAACAACTTTAATATCAACTGTTAAATATCTGTTATTTTTTCTAAGTGTAGGGGGCAAAACCTTAAGCTTCATCATTAATCCTCCTAACTCCTTTTAAAATCATATTTTTTCTTTTTTTATTGAAATCCAATATTCCTGATGAAGTTAAAAAGGATTTTTCAATTTCATCTTTATTTAAACCAGTTTGAGAAAAAAAAGCAATAAAATCATATGTGGTTTTTATATCAAAAATTGAATGAGCTCTTGAAGATAAAATTAAAGGGAAATCAAACTTCCTATATAATGTATAAACATCCCTAAAATTTGAAATAATTTTAGATCTATGAGATAAATAACTTTTTAAAACATCATGAAAAACCAATTCGACAGCAACATTATTATTAAAAGCTTCACGAGCAAGAACATGATTTAAACCACTATCATATCTCTGCAAATATGGTCTGGATAACACATCAATCTTAGGATTTTCCAAAACAGCTCGATTAACTTTTAAATTTCCACCAACAACAGAAATACAAGATGCTTTACTTCGAAATTTATTAGTAATTTTTCTAATATCATTAATGTTAGTTGATTTAATTTCTAAAGTATAATCAAAAGAAATGCATTCATTTAATTCAGATTTCAACTCATCTTTAAAATTTAAAGCATTTTGAAATTCATTTTGATTATATGAAAAGTTAATATGGCTCCAACCATATTTAGAAGCTTCAGTAGCTAGTTTTATATTATTTTCTAAGCCACTCCCCTTAATATTTAAATCAAAAAACATACTTCATACTTTATAAATTTATATATTAATAGTTTATGAAAAAAAATAAAAAAAGAGTTAGGAGTTTTTAAAACTCCTTAAAATTTAAATTTTCTTAAAGGAATAATAACTAATGTCAATAACAAAAGAATTAACGGATTTCCAGTTTCATGTTTAGAATTATATTTATTCTTTAAAACAGCAGCTCTTTTTGAATGATAGTCATCCTCACTACCATTATTATTATCAGAATTACTTTTAACAGATACAGTGAAATTACCCACATTATTTGTCATGTTAGATTCTTCTTCATTAGATGAAACTGTTGCCATATTTGTTATTTTTCCTGTATTTAAAACTTTAGTTGTTATTTGTAATGTTACTGATTCACCAGAAGTTAAATTTCCAACATCCCATATTCCACTTTTTGCATCAAAATTTCCTTTAGATGCAATGTGAGATAAATATTTTAATGATTTGGATAGTTTATCAGTTACTTTAACACCAGTAGCATTTAATGTACCCACATTTTCAACTGTAATTGTCCAAGTAACAGTATTACCCACTTTAACAACTTTAACATTAGCAGTTTTTGTTAATATTATATCTATAAAGTGTTTGACTGTTATTGTTTTATTTGCATAATTATTAGTTAAGTTAGTTTCATTATCAGTTGTTGTAACATTAACAGAATTAGTAAAAGTACCATTGGATGTTAATAATACTTTTAATACTAAAGTTTCAGACAAACTTCTACCTAATAACGGAATTGACCAAGTATTATTCTTAAATTCACCTTTAGAAGCTGTATAAGATATAATTTCATGAGCAAATGGCAATATTTCCCTAACTACTACATTATGTGCTTCACTTCCCAAAGAATTTAATGTTATAGTATATGTTGCAATATCCCCTACAAAATAAGAATCTTTATCACTGGATTTTTCTATACTTAAATCCACATATGACAAGATTTCAAAGCTTGTAATATTTTCAATTTGCTTGTATAACCAATCTTCAGGATGTTCTGCATAAACATTATATTTACCAGGTTGCAAATCGCCAGTTAACTCAAAGGTAATATTACCATATAAACCAGTTCTTCCTGAGAATTCTTTAATAATATCTCCATTAATGGACGCAGCCAATAAATCATTTGCATCTTTTTCACGTGAAACAGTTAACTTAATAAATTGCAAGTCCTCACGAGGGTCCTGATATAATAATTTACCACCATTACTGTTTTCAACACCATTAACAGGATTAATAACTTTTAACCCAGAATTTCGTTTACCGCCTGCAGTTGATGAATGTTCGTAAGTTACATTGTAAAAGAAAACATTCCTACAGTCACCATCATTATGTATGGCATTGATAATATTATCTCCACCAATATGAGTAACATTAATGATAATTTTATTGTTTTTAGTATAATTACTAATTTCGGGACTAGCCATTACAATCAATAAATAACTGAATGCCTGATTTAAATGGAAATTTGAATCTTCAATGGTAAAGTTTCTTCCATTATTATATATTGCAGAACCATTTCTAGCAGTATTATATTCAAAATCACAAAAAGCAACATCATTAAAGTTTCCTCTAATATAAATTGCTCCACCAATACCATGAGTTAAATTATAATCATTTGGCCGAGCATTATTAGAAATAAATACTGATTTTAAAATTCTAATATAATCTCCATGAGTGTGAATAGCTCCACCATGTATTGATGCATTGTTATTTTCAAATGTGGAATTGTAAACAATGGAATAATTACCAATACTATAAATTCCAGCACCACCACTAGATGCAGTGTTTGCTTTGAAAATGGAATTTAATATTGATGCAAAAGAACCTTGAATAAATACAGTTCCTCTTGATGAATCATGATTATAAAATTCACAGACATCAAAAGTAGTATTAACTCCCAAAACATAAACTGCGGAACCATTACCACTATGAGCAAAATTATCATCAAAATAACAATGTAATGTAGATGAATTATCCCCATAAATGTAAATAGCACCACCTTTACCCTCAATAAGATTATTTTTTCCATGAATTGCGGAATTATAGCTAAAACTATTATTATTTAATTTTGCATTAAATCCTTGAATAAAAATAGCCCCACCATATGCATCCCATTGAGTAATTTGAGGTAAATAATTCTGTCCAGTTACAACTCCACGTGAATCCAAATTATGTGTTGCATTATTATCATAAAAACGAGAATTAATAACAGTTAAATTCTCACCCTCTAAAAATACGGCTCCCCCTTGAACAGCATAGTTGTCTTTAAATGTACAATTATCAATTAAAAGATAATCACCTTTTCCCTGGATTGCACCACCAATTGGTGCCGCATTATTTTTAAAATAACAGTCACGAATAGTAACATTAGCATTATTTCTTTCAAAACCATCTTCAGTACTTATAGCCCCACCATAAAATTTAGTTGCAGTATTGTTAATAAAAGTACAATTTTCAACAATACAGTGATTATGAGGAGTTAAAGCACCACCCTGAGAATTAGTATTGCCTATAAACTGACAATTTTTGATAATAGCTGATCCATTATATCTTCCATTAACACACATACCGCCTCCATGGTCATAGAAATTATCACGACCAGATATGTTTGAAGAAGCACTGCAGGTATTATTGAAAAAATTACACGAATCAACAATAACCAACCCATCAGATTTAGGTTGAATTGAAAGACCTATACCTGTATGATAAATATTATTCTCAAAAGATAAGTTATATATCATTCCAGGACCAGGTATCATAACAAATGGTTCAGGTCCCATATTTAAAAAAGAAGTATTAGATATACCAACATATTGATGGAAATTATTAGCAATTCTAATATTTTTAATTAATATGCCATTTATAACCAATGAACATAAAATACCTTTACTATTGGGAACATCGTTTGTATATCCTAAATATAATTTGTTATTTTCAATGGTTATATTTTCTAATCCCTTCAAATTACCACAATCAAGAACACAATTAAGTTGATTTGAAATAAAAACATTATTTTTAAAATTTGCATTATAAATAGTAGTTGGTGAAGAAGATGAAATTGCACCTTTAATTTTAACATTAGGATTGGCTCTTCTACCTAAATTTAAATAATTATCTGTATAATTAAAATTATTAATATTTAAATTAAGTTTATAAGAATAAACCACTGCAATCGCAGATCCAAAACACTGATATGTAGAATTACAATTTAATCTATTTCCTGAATGAAAAACATTGGAAATATTATAAATACTCTCAGATATATCCGTGACATAAACAATTTCCGAGAAAATAGATTTTAAAGCAGATATATTATTTTTAGTATAATTTATTCCATTTATAACAACATTATTTAATCTACTACCAACAAATGAAATAAGTCCATAATGGACTGAACTGGAAAAATTATTTTCATAAAAATTTAACTGGTTCATAATCAACGAAACATTTTTAGAAAATTTAAATAAAGGATGTATCTCAATTTGTTTTGAAGAATCATTACACTTAAATACATTATTATAATATTTTATTCTATTTACAGATACTGAAACATTATCACCAAATGAAATAATTCCCTTAAAAGCATTATTATATTTGACAGTATTATTGTAGAACTCTAAGTTTGATAAATCAAATTTAACATTATTACCTAACTTAATTGCATAACCAGCAATAGGATTTGTAAAAGTAACATCAATATTTCTTATAACAACATTTTGAACTGTTAAATCACCTTGATTTTGATTAATTATGCTTCCATTAATCGCACTGACATTTTCAAAGATTAAATTTCTTAATATAACCTCATGATTTCCATCGACATAAAATATTCCAGATAAATATTTAGCATCCAAAATAGTTTTATCATAACCCCCGTCGATTGTAAGCGATTTGTTAATTACAATATGTTTAGAATTAGATTTATAAGAATCTGTTTCTAAAAATACTGTACCTCCATCAGAAACCATATTAATTCCACGTTGAATATCATCAAATGAATTTCCGCCAACTACTACATCTGTAGCTAAAATATCATCAGTGGTATTTTCATTATTGCTCGCACATGCAATTGAAATCGATACAAAAAAGATAAAAACAATTACAATCAAAAATACACTTTTTTTAATATTTTCACCCCCCGCAAAATTTGTAAAACTATCATAGTGTATTAATATAATAGTTAATTATTCTATTTGAAAATACTAAATAATAAGTTTTTATATTAAATTGTCAAGAATATATTCATTCATTACCAAAAAAAAGTTAATTTGAATTTTAAAGAATATTAGGGTGTCCGCCAAAATTGATTTTTGATTTTTTGTCAAAAAATTTTTTAGCTTAATTTTTATTATTTTTACTATATTCTTTTAAATTTTTAATTATTTT
>CADAAJ010000062.1 GCA_902785855.1 uncultured Methanobrevibacter sp.
ACTATATATAGCTCCTCCGGATTTACCTTTGTTTTCAGTGAAAGAACAATTATCAATTACAAGTCCAGTTGCAATACAACTAATAGCCCCACCACTTACAGGACATGAGTTTTTAATAAATGTTGAATTGTAAATTTTAATTCCTGGAGCATTAGCATGAATTCTAATAGCCCCACCTTCATAGTTTTTATTATTTACAAATGTACAATTAATTACAGAATTATATCCATGATCTCTGAATGCTAAAGCTCCACCGTAATACTCTTTATGAGCAGCATTAGAATTGTTATTTCCCTGGAAATATGAGTTTTTAAATACAATATTTGTACCAAAACAACATACTGCTGCTCCAACCCATTGCGCATAGTTATTAATAAATCTGCAGTCTGAAATTACCATGTTTTTATGGTCTATATGAAGGTAAAGTGCACCTCCATCATGGTTATGCACTATATTATTGGAAAAATTACAGTATTTAATTTCCACTTCATTACATATAACAAATATTGCACCACCATTACCATAATCACTACCACTTTTAGCATAACCATTTTTAAAATCAGAGTTAAAGATTTTTGCATAATTTCCACCACAATAAATTGCACCACCCATTGCATCGCCAGATTTTACTTGATTAGAATTGAATTTTGAATTGTTTACCAGAACATTTTGACCTGAAACAAATACTGCTCCACCCCTACTTGCAGTATTGCTGTTAAAAGTAGAATTTAAAATGACTCCATTCTTTGAAGCTATATATAGTGCACCGGCGTCAGAAGTAGCAGTATTACTTTTAAAGATACATCTTACGACATTTACAGTAACATCCGTATTAGCAGTGATAGCTCCACCTAATCCATTAGTAGCCTTGTTTTGATCAAATGTACAATCGAAAAAGTCAAAATGACCAGAAGATCCTAAACCTATAGCACCATCCTTTTTAGCCGAATTAGATTGGAATATAACATTAATTAATGTTGAACTAGGTGAATTTGAAACTATAGCTCCGCAATAATCAACACCAGTATTACTTTTGAATATAGAATGTGAAATTACAAAGTTTGAACCAATCAAAAATATTGCACCACCATATTTAGCCGAATTACTTTCAAACTTTGAGTAAGTTATATTACCATGACTGCCACTCCAATAAATAGCACCTGCATGATTATTAGGTGCTTTATTAGTTTTAAAAGTAGTATGAGATAAAGTTACATAATTTCCAGTGATATACAAAGCTCCACCCTCACCTGTAGTATAACCTTGAGTAAATGTCAAATTATTAATAACTACATTATTGGCAGTAATCTTGAAAATTCTTAATTTATTTTTAGCATCAATAGTATATCCATTACCATTAATTACAATATATTTATTTAATGTTATTTCCTTATTGATAAATCCTGAATCATAAGCATCATAATATTGATAATTATGAGTTAAATTTAAAACATTGCCTTTTAAATTAGTAATAATATAATTTAAAGCTGTAAATGAATCATTTGGAACAATTGTAACATTTATGACTTGCAGAAGCAAAATTATCATATTCATCAGTTGTAAAAGTCCAATCTGTATAACTGCCATAAGCAATATTTGTGAAATTAAATAAAACATTACCTGAAGAGTTAGTGGTTTTTGTTTGATGGGAAATGCCAGTTCCACTAGATGTTACATTGAAATTTTCCAATGGACGACCTTCTTTATCTAATACAGTTATTAATATTACCTGATTTCCAGGGTCAATAAATGCAACATTAGTTATTGTAGAAGTAATTGTAGGAACCTGTTTTTCAATTGTAAATGACACGTAAGAAGAATTTGTAGATTCATAATGATCATTAGCATTTGTTGTAAACATCCAATCTGAATATGTACTTGCATTTAAACCACTTACAGTGAATGTTGACTGACCATTTGCATCAGTAATCTGAGAAGGTAAATTGAAACATGTTCCACTAGGAGTTACAATCATTTCACTTAATGGAGTTCCCTCACCATTTTTTACAGTAACTAAAATAGAAACTACGCCTTTATATGACTTACTGGTTATTGTAACAGTTGTAGTAATAATTGGTGTTCCTTTCAATACTGTTACATTATTTTCATTTTCTACAGGAATACCCTTATAATATAAGTTACCCCCATATGCAACAGCAAATTTATATGTATCTATTTCAAGTGAAGATGAAACAATTGAATATTCCCACTTACCATCATCATCAACAGCAACTCTTGAAACTTCTACACCATCACGATAAATAATAGCTCCTGTACTGTTAGCCATAGATACATCGTTTACTTTACCACCAAATTGTCCTGAAAAAATTACAACATGGGATGAGTTACCATAACCATAATCAAAACTACCTGCACCACCTTTATTTGGTGTGTTTTTATAAACTGAAATATTTCGGGCATTTCCCCTTGAAAGAGAATTATAATAATCATTTCCAGCATAAGCAACTGTTAAAGTATGATTACCCGGATTGATTATAGTTAAAGATGTAGCAAATGCCCATACTCCATCATCATCAACATCTGCACTACCTATTTCAAGACCATCACAATAGATAATAGCTCCACCTACTTTAGCCATACTAACATCATTAAATTTATCTGTAAATTGACCTGAATATATAACAACATCAGAAGTACTAATACCATAATAATAATTATGAGTAGTAGCATCACCAAGAGTAATATTATTTTTAAATACACTTATTTTTCTATCATTACCTGGTATGGTGGTTGATTCATAATATTCATTACCACCATAAGCTATAGTTAAAGTATGATCGCCACAAGATAAAGCAGTTGCACTAGTACTATAAGACCAACTACCATCACTAGCAACACTAGCAGTACCTAATTTATTACCATCACAATAAATAATAGCACCAGTACTATTGCTCATTGAGTAAATAGCAATAGGTGTGAAAATACCAGAATAAATTAAAACTGAATTACTAATAGCATAACGATAATCATATGCACTAGCAGAACCAATGTTTGGAATCATTTTATATACAGATAATGTCTGAGGATTTCCAACATTAGTAACATCATAATATTCATTACCACCATAAGCCACAGTTAAAACATAATCATCAGGCATAAGAGAAGTAGAACCGATTGAATATTCCCAACTACCATCACTACTAACACTAGCAGTACCTAACCTATTACCATCACAATAAATAATAGCACCAGTAGCATTAGCAAGAGAAACACCATCGACACCTATGAATTGACCCGAATAAACAACATTTGAAGTACCATTATTAAACCTATAATTAGTAGTTGAAGCAAAACCCAAATCAACTGCCAATCTTAAAACATCAACATTAGCAGATTTTGAAGTTGCCTGATTATAATAATCATTACCACCCATTTGCGAATTATTCCTTGAAGATAATACATCATTTGACTTTAATGAATTAGAAGTAGTATTCTCTATAGAATCTTTAAGACCACCAGCTTTATTTACTTCTTTTTGTAAATTAACAGTACTTTCTGAATTAACAACATTTTCATTATCTGTTAAATTTGAATCTTTAGCAGATACTGAGGATATGATTAAAAATAAACATACAATAATTTTCGAAATTCAATGTTAGATAACCTATATTTATGCAATATATAATATAAATACTTTTTGAATAACTGTACAACATTCAATTTAAGAAATTTTTTATCGATTATTTATGTCTGTCTGAATATTTTGTTCAATAATTATCGATATAAATAATAAAAAAAATAAGTAATGAACTTAATGAAATGTATTGAATAAAAATGAATTAATTATAAAAAAAGCTAATTGGTTACAGTCATCTTTTGATTTTAATTGTTTTAATTATTGTATTAACAGCAGTATATCCGCTGTCAGTTTCTCTGTAAGTTATGTTGATACTGTATTTTTTACCTACTTTGAGCTTTTTAAGGACTGATTTTTTAATCTTAATTGTTGCTACACCTTTCTTATTGGTTTTTACCACATAGGTTTTACCTTTAAATTTGAATGTAATTACCTTACCTACAATCGGTTTTCCATTACTCCATTTTAAACTAGCAGAATATTTAAATTTATTAGACGACTTTTTAACTTTAAGAGATTTAGCTTTTAATGTTTGTCTGACAATAACCTTATTGATCTTGCATTCTTTCCATTCTGCAGTTATTGTGTATGTTTTTGGATTTAATCTGATTTTTAAAAGTGCATAACCCTCCTGATTAGTTACAACATCATAACTTACACCATTAACAGTTATAGTTACTGTTACACCAGAAACCGGATTTGCATCATCACCATAAGCTCTAACACTATAAAATGTTCCATCAAAGAAGTCCATTACAATATCATTGTTTTCCTGTAGTCTTTCAACAATATTAATAGTGTATGTTTCTTCTTCTTCAGTTATTGGATTATACAATGTAATATTATGCATACCAACAGAAAGAGTGGTTTCAGTTAGATAAGCTTCACCTTTATCATTAGTAGTTACATTATAGACTTGGCCACCTACTGTCATTTGAACCAGAGTATTGTTTAGTGGAATTCCTACTTCATCTGTAAATAATGCCACATAATCATATGGTGAGTTGTAACCACGGCTGATTCCATTTGCAATAATTGAACCTTTATAAGTGAATTTGAATGTTGTTGAAACGGAAAACTCTGCATAATTTTCAGTTTCTTCATTAATGATAATTATATTATAAAGACCTTTTGTAAGATTGCCTATTGATATGAAATTTCCACTGAATTCATTGAATGTTAAAATAACATCTCCAGTTAAGTTGACAATTATGATTTTAATTGTTGTCATGTTTAAAACATCAAAGCTAACTGTTGCATTAGTTTTATTTACTGCACCATCAGTAACATTAATGATTTTAACAAATGATGGGGCTTTTGCTATTTCAAACAATACACTAATACTGGAAGCATTAAAGTAATCTGATTCAGCATTACTAATTGTTATATTATAAAAACCAGAAATCAAATTACCTATTTCAAATACATCACCTTTGAAGTCCGTATTGTTATATATACATATGTCTGTTCCGTTTTTAAATACTAAAACACTTACTTGTGTACGATTGATTATGTTGAAGTTTATAACTGCATTGGAAGTATTATATACTCCTTTTGTAATGCCAGTTATATTTATAATAGATGGAGACAGCATTTTCATAACATTTACTGTGGATATCTGACTGAAAGATGTGTGATTTGAATCTATAATAGTAGTAACATTTAATGTATAAATTCCAACATCCAACCTGCCAAAGATAATATCATAACCGACAAGGGAAACATTAATTTGATTGCCCACAGCATCAAATAATTTTACACGAACACCAGTAGCATTCACCACATCCCTTATTGTGATGTTTCCACCTAAATGGGACATATTGGTTTCACCAGGAATTGAAAAGCTTGAACCTGCATGAAGTACCTTGAAGTTTCCAGCACCAACAGAAGCATTATAGTTTGTAGTTTCCCTGGATTCAACAATAAGTGCATAATCCCCAACAGCCAAACCACCAATGGATATATCTGTTCCATTTTGAGATATATCACAGTTTATAATCTCACCATTAGAAACAACATAAATTTGAACAATATCTTCACTAGTTAGATTTTTTAGTTCAATTGTTACTGTTTTTACATCACCATAAGTCATATTAAAGTTGTCCGGAACTGAAATAGCTGAGGTTGCTTTTTTAACAAATACCCAACCGATACCTGTTGAAGCAGTGTGATTTTCATCAACATCCGATGTTACAATTACTCTATAATATATTTCACTTGAATTAAGGTTCCATACATCTACAGTTAAATTATTAATGTTATAGTTTCCAACATACTGCCCATTTGCGTCAAAAATTGTAACCGTATTGATTCCAGTGATATTTTCACCACTTACATTTAAAATTCCATGTTCTCCATAAGTAATTACACAAACCGGAACAACAACTTTAGATCCTGCAGGTTTGATGGTAATGTTAGATATAGATGAAGCATTTTCATAATTAACTCCACCACCAGCAATGACATTGAATGTATAATTACCTGCAGCCAATCCATTAATTTCAAATGTATATTTGTATTTTATAATAGTACATGATACAGGATTGTTATTTTCATCAAATACTTTAAATGAAGTAATTGTGGCATTTACAACATCATACCAAACTGTAATATTTCCTGATGAATAAACAACAGATATATTCTCCACTGTAAGCTTAGATGTAGCTTTTATGACTGTTATATTAGATGAGACATTACATCCAATATGATTATTATCTCCAATACCTGTGACATTGATTACATATTTACCAATATTCAAACCTACAATACTGACTGAATCAACACTATTAATTGTAATATTAATATCTGAAACTTTTTGACCATCCAATGTGTAAACAGAAACAATCAAAGAAGTTATATTCTCTGAAATAATTGGAGTTACAATAACACTATCATATCTCCCAGTGATTGATGAAATATTGATGCTAGAAGCGGCAGGCCTTATAATGAAATAATCTTTAAAAGAAATGTTATTGAAAATATAGTTTTCATTTAGTCCAACTCCATTTACAGAAACATTACTGACACTTACATTATAATCTGAAAGGTCACTAACAACAACTGTGAATTTACCTCCTAAAACTTCAACATTACTATATGTATGATTTCCAACAACAACATCTATAAATCCATTATATAATTGACCATATATTGAGTTAGAAACATTACCATGAATATTGATTGTATTAGCTCCGTATGTGATGTTAACTTTTTCAATCAGGACATAGACATCATATTTTAATACAGTGATGTTGTTTGTGAATGTTTTTGGTATGACTGTATAATTATTAAGGTAGTTGCTTGAAATGATTACATTATATTTTCCAGAGGTTAGATTGCCCATATCAATAACCTCTCCACTAAATGTGCCATTTACAACTAAAATATTATAGCCATTAATAGTTCTATTACCATTGGTTATTGTGATGTTTACAAATCCATTATATTTAACACCATATGTACTGTTTGAAATTTTACCTGAAACACAAATAGTTTTATTGACACCATAAACAACAGTTATATCTGATATATTATTCACATCAACATTTGCTTTAGTTACATTGACTTTATTGGAGAATGTATTTTCAACAACAGTATAATTATAATTTATTGATTGGAAATTTGGCGATACTATAATATTATAAAGTCCCACACCTAATTGACCACCATCAACAAGAACAGCACTGAATTTACCATCACGAACAACAACAGAAGTATTAGTTATTGAATAAATATTGTTAGTAACAGTAACTGTAATATTTCCATTATATAATTTAGCAAAACTACCTGCTGAAGCATTAAATGTACCTTCAACAATAATATTATAATTCATACCATAAATTACAGTAACATTTACAGTATAATTTGCAGCAACATTAGTTTTACTAACTGTGAAATTATTCTTAAATGTATAATTACTGACAGTGAAGTTTTCATTATTTGATTGACCATTGTTTGAAACGATTACATCATATTTTCCAACACCCAATCTTCCACTATCACTTAAAATTGCAACAAATTCTCCATTAATAACTTCAACAGTTGTATTTGATATTGTTGCATTTTCATTTGTTATTGTAATATTTACAACACCATTATATTTGATTCCTGCTGTAGTTTGGTTAAAGTAACCTTTGATTTTAATTGTATCATTTATTGCATAATTGACTTCAGTAATTACAAGATTATTTGAAGCAACATTAGCTCTTTTAACAATGAAGTTATTGTTTGTGTATTTTACTGAATATATATTCTTTAAATTACCATTCTGTGCCGTAATGTTATAATTACCTGAGGCTAAAATGCCAGCATTAAGGTTAAATGAGAATGCAGATTCTTTTGTAACTGTTAATGTCTTATTTGTTTTAAATGTATTGTTTAAAATAAATGTGATGTTTTCTACGGCGAAGTTTACACCAACATCGAAATTACCATTGATTACTACATTTTCACCATATACATCATTGCTTATTTTAGCATTTGAAAGAATAGCATCGAAATCATTATTAATTACATCTACATTATTGAAATTAGTAATATTAAGGTTTCTAACACCAATTGTTGCTGAGTTATTTGAGAAATATGAGTTATTAATATATCCTGAGCCTGTTGAATTATAATAAACCACAGCCCCGGTCAAATTATTGTTTATAAATGAACATTCATCGATATTTACTTTACCATTTATTGTTAATACATGGCTTAAGTTTTTATTGTCAATGAAAGTTGAATTGAATATTTCTCCAAATGATGATGTTTTATAAACAATACCACCACTTTCAGCATCTGTAATTGAAACTGTTACATTATCCAAATACAGATAATTGTTAGAATTGACTTCCACACCACCAGCAAGACCTAAATTTTGAATAGTGATATTAGATCCATCATTGATTATAAATATATTTTTTCCCTCTTTTCTTTTAAGAGTATAATATCTTCCAACATTACTTCGGACTACAAGGTTTGTGTAGTTGGATAAAGTTTCAGACACATCCATATCTTCACAGAATACAATTGTTGAGTTAATTTTTACAAGAATAATTAAAGCCTTTTCCAATGTTGTTGGAGTAGATGAAGTTGTTCCCAATCCTGTACCATTGTGAGTGACATAAACAACATTTAGATTAAATGCACTGCAGTTTCCAATGTAGTTCATATATCTTGGAGTTCCAGTGAAATAGTTAAATACTACATCATCATTAGGAATACTGAATACAGCATCATCAATACATATATCCCCATATCCTGCTGTATCTTCACCAAATACATGATTTTCAGCAACGTAAAGATTATATAATGCAGTTTGAGATTTAGAAGCATGGAATATTGCACTACCAAGAGTAGCATTATTATATGTGAAGTTTGAATCCCTAATTCTGACACCTGTAGCACCTATGTAAATAGCCCCACCCCTATCTGCAACATTAGATATAAAATTAGAAGCAGATACAGTTGTTGTGGATGTCATAAAAATAGCACCACCATTTATGGTTGCTTTATTTGCAGTAAAGTTCGAATTGGAAATTACTATGTTTCTATAAGTAGAATTTATATACAAAGCACCCCCATTGTTGGTAGCAGTATTGTCATTGTAAATATTTCTATTAAGGTTTATAAGATCAGACCCCGATTTAATAGTAATATAAACTGCTCCACCATCCTCTGCTGAGTTTCCAGTGAATATGTTTCCATTTAGATTCAACATGAAAAATACTCCGTTGATTCTAATAGCACCTCCCTGAGTAGCAGATATATTAGTGAAATTACAATTAAGAATCTTTATATTGTTCATTGAATTAAGAAGTATTCCTACACCACCAGCATCAACTTTTCCACCGTCTTTAAAGACAGAATTTCTAATTGAAATTGTTTCAAGACCTTCACATATATACAAATGACTTACATGACCAGTATTGTTTTTGAATGTACAATTATTAACTACAATATTGGAAGCGTTAATAAATAATGCTCCTCCAATATCATCATTACTTTCAATAGTATTATTGATAAATTTAGTGTTGATAATAGTCATATTTTCCTTTAATACAACCATACCCAAACCATATCCTCCAACCACACTTTCAGGGATGCAGTTATCTGAAAATGTGCAGTTTTCAACATGTCCATTATATCCATCAAAAATCACTACACTGTCATTACATCCTGTGAATTTAATATTGTAAATCTTAAAATTGTCCTGATCTATTAAAAATCTGAGATTTACAATAGTTGTGTCATTACCTATTATACTGAATCCACGAGTGAAAGTTAATTGACTACCACCATAAGGAGTTCCATCATGGAATTGTGTATATACTTCAGAACTGTTTATGAAGATTATTTTACCGTTTGGAGCAACCATCTGCAAAGCATCATGGAATGTTACTGGATTTTGCCTATCACCAGTAAAGTTGTTATTTGGAATTGCTGTTGGGTATTTTAATACATAAACCTCTTCAATTAACTCCATTGCAGCATATTCATAAATATTGTGATAATTGAATTCCTTATCTATTTTCATTGGATTGAATGCAGGCAGTTCAACATCATATTTTCCAACACGTGGATCTGGTCCGTTACAGTAATTAGTGTCATTGAAATTTATGCGAACTTTACTGTTTACAGCATAGAATCTATTAGTTCCATTGATAAATATTGCTCCACCATAGTAAGTTGCATAATTGTATTGGAATATACTGTTGTACAATTGTACAAAATTACCATCAACAAATATTGCTCCACCACCCCCAAGGGTGTTTGAATGAGTTGCATTGTTATTAGTGAATACGCAGTCCCCTACATATAATTCATCACCACACATGCATACTGCCCCACCATCAACTGCAATATTGCCTCTAAATTCAGAATAAGTAATCCTACACTGTTCTTGTGTTAAATATAAAGCACCACCATACGCACTAGCAGAATTATTAATGAAACTACTTGCATTAATGTTAGTATACCCTTTATAATATATTGCCGAACCGTTTACACTACCTGAATTATTGGTAAAAATAGTGTTAGAAATAGTTAATGTAGTTGTATCATAATTGCCGAAAAGTGTGCCGTTTGCATTATTATAAAATAAGCTTTTTTCAATATTAACATCATACATTAGGAAATTAATTGGAGCATTCATTTGTGTGAAATTACTGCCAATAATATTAACTGTACCTTTAGTATTCGGACTTAAAAAGATTGTACACTCATGATTTGCAAAATTAGCTATGAATAATGAATTGATGATGTTGATTTTATTACCATTCAAATATATTGCACCACCACTATTTGCATTGTTTTGATTAAAAATACAGTTAACCATATTTGCATCATTACTGTAAAGGTAAACAGCACCACCATTACCACCTACAGCAGTATTGTTGGTGAAAGTACAATCAGTAATTGAAATTTTACCTTTAGAGGGTTGGCCATAAGGCAAATCTTCAACACCCTGTGCAAAAATTGCACCAGCCATAGGAGCGTAGTTATCTTCAAATGTACAGTTTTTAATATAAGAAAGTTTAGTATTAACAGCATGCATCACTATCGCACCTGCAGTTTGAAAACCCCCTCTACCATTATTGGACACCTCAGAAAGAGTTGTTGCATGATTATTTCTAAAAATACAGTTTTCAACAACTGCTTTACAATTATGATCAAATGATACTGCCCCACCAGTTGGTGCAGTATTACCCTCAAAAATACAATTGATAATAGTTGCACCTGAAAATACCTGTATTGCTCCTGCAGATGCATAACCTCCAGTCCTATATCCATTTTCAGTCCAACCATTCTGATTCATATAAGTTGAAGCAGTATTGTTGATAAACGTACAGTTATCTACCAATAAATTATTTCCTCCAAAATACCATTGTTGGTCTTTATGATGGGTTTGTATACAACCTGCAATTTGACCAATATTATTAATGAAATTACAATCTTTAATTGTCAAATAGTTAAATACAATTCCATCCTTATCCGGTCTGAAGTATTTGATGGTTGTTGCACCACTGTTTCCACATTTTATAAAATTAAAACCAAATATATTCACATAATCTGCACGTACATCAAAAACTGTTCCAGAATAACTGAATGTGATGTTATTACCAATGAAAGTAATTCTTTTATTGATAACTGGAACATTTAAATTATAAACCTGACCATTGTTGATAAATTCAATTACACCATCAAATGCTATTTTACTTACTGCATCAGATATAGTTGTAGGACTATCAGGTGATAATCCATCTCCCCCACCAGTTTGATTAACATAAATATGTAAAAAAGTCTCATTATTATAAGATGTTGGAGAAATAGGGTTTTCATTATAAAAGTTAGATAAATTATCCAAAAATACGAGATTCTGATTAGAGTTTGAAAGTTTAACAGCCCATCCATTAAATACATTATTTGTTGAGAAGTTTGAATTTTTAATAAACAGTGTACTTCCAGTATTTACATAAAACAATTCATTTTTAGCAGTATTATTAAAGAATTGACAATTGAAAATACGTACATTACCCCAGCAACTTATAACATAACCTGGCCTGAAGTTATTATTGATAAAAGTGCATCCATTAAAATAAGCATTTGTATAACTGCTTTTGGTATTATATCCTAATGTATATTCATATATTACATTATTTATGAATGTTGAATTGAATATACCTCCAAGTGCTTCCTTAAATAAACCTGGAACCTTATTATTAATAAAAGTACAGTTACGAATCACAGTACCTATACCACATGGAGTTATTGAACAGTGGTAAGATGTTGAAATACTGAAATTTTGAAAAGTACAAAATTCAATAGTGCCTGCAGATAAATAATATGGCTGATTAGAATATACATGCTGATAAGGCCTATATACCGAATCAAAAATACAGTAAGATGCCCTAGCCACTCTTACAATACCATGTGTTTTAAAAAAATTAGAATTTGACAAAACTGTATAACCACCAGTTAATGATGCTTCAGAAATATCTGAAAAGTTACAATACATTACTTTAGACTCACCTGCAAGATTAACATGAAAACCTGTATGACCATTTACATAATCAGATGAATGCAAGCCAGATAATCTTTCAAAAAGTGTATTTTGTAAAACAAAATGATCATTGTCCGCATATAACTGTTCATACTTTGAATCATGGAAATATGAATTATTAATTAATCCGTTACTCCCCGTCCATTTTAATACAGTTTCACTACTGGTAAACTCTGACAAATTAATTACTCCATTATCCCCACTCCAAAGAATTGGATAATTAACTGCAGAATATGAAGTATATGTTTTACCCGCTTCAGTGATTCTTTTTGAAGAGTATGTTCCTTTACCGTTTATAAATTTCAAATTTTTAAATACAACATTATTACCCGAAACAGTTAATAACGTACCAACATGCCCATTTGCATCAATTGAATGTCCATTAAAATCAATTACATAATTATTTTTAGAAATTACTAATCCATCACCATCAATGGAAGAATTATAAATAATATCCCCATCCAAAACTAAATAATCTGGAGTGTATTTAATTAATTTACCAAGATCAGTAAATGAATATACCTTTTCTTCCTCTTCATCACCAACATCATTACTGCCCAAATCAGCTTTTGTGACATTTAATGAATCATCAACACGCAATTTATCAAATTGAGAATCTACATTAGAGTTGCTAACAGTTTCTGGTGTATTATCGGATAATTTTATTGAATTTGTTGTTTCATTTATATTAGCAGCCCAAAGGCCGTTCATTGTTAAACAAAAACAAATTAACATAGTTAATATTATTATTTTTGATTTAACCTTAATATTAAAAACCCCCTATAAATAAAAAAAAGTAATTACACTGTAATTAAAATTTAAACCCCAATTACTAATTTTATCATAAAATACTTTTAATATTAGATACGATTTTTATTTTTATTTAATAACATATATAAATATATAATATTAAGGCCATGTTGAAATCCTAAAAATTTTTTCACTTGAAATTGCACATCGACTTATTTTTCGGATGGAAAATTAGTATTATTTTTATTTTATTATTGT
>CADAAJ010000063.1 GCA_902785855.1 uncultured Methanobrevibacter sp.
ATAAAATATTTATCATAGGATTTAAGGTTTTTATTGCATATGCTTTTAGCAATAATTAAGTTAAATTGTTTAAAGCGTTTAGATCCTATAATCCAAAATTTATATGGATGGAAATTTTTCATATATAAAAAGGTGATTAAAATGAATATTAAAAAAATATTGACCATAGCCATAGTTGTTTTAGCTGTTTTTAGCTGTTTAAGTGTTGTTAGTGCAGGTTGGTTCGACTTTTTAGGCGGAGAAAAGGTTTTAGAAGGTGATGATTCACAGGTAAAACTACCGAGCAATTATACTCTTGATGAAAAAAAGATTGTTGCAACATGTGGTGATATTAATATAACATTCACACCGCAATCAAGTTCAGATGGAAAATTTGAAGATGAATTCTTCAGCGCCATTAAAAGTAAGGGTAAGAGTGCTGGATATGAAAATGTAGAAAATAAAACAGTAAATGGTTATACTGTACATGAATTTTCTGCACATCCGGATAAACTCAAAAATTTAACTGCTCCAACAACTGTTGAAGGAAGTGATGAAGCTTGGATAACATACCCTACAGATATTGCTGCACCTTTCCAAGGCGACGTTGATCACTTTAGGTCAGTTACATTTATCAAAGATGGTAAAGAACATAAATTATTGATTTATACAAATAATCCTTCTGTTGACTTATACACTTCAGATATTGAGGGTATTATTAACAGTATTGGGCCTATAGAAAAATAAATTGGGTACATGATTTTTAGATTAATTTCTAAAAATCTTTTATTTTTTTTACATTTTGATTTCATTAAAAAGAGGACGACTCAAAATTATTTTTTTAAATAAATTTTTTTTACATATTTTTTAGGTATTTTGTTTGTTGTTTTGGTGCATGAGTTCGTTTTGTATTGTTTCGTTGTATATTCGTTTTAAATTGTGTGATATTGCGAGTAATTTTGCTTCTGTTTGTGTTCTTTTTAGTCCAACGGTGTTGAATTCTGTTACTTTTAGATTTTGTTTTATGTTTCCAAATGGCCATTCTGCGGTTTTTGATCTTTTTTTGTAGATTTCTTGAGCCCATTCGGTGTCCATTTTTCTGAGCATTTTTATCTTGTTTGGATTTCCATAATCTGTTATTGCTCTTGTATACCTTTTTCCACAGCATTCTTTGTGTTTTGGGCATGTTTTGCAGTTGTTTGTCCAGTATGCTATTCATGTGTTGTTTTTGTAGCTTTTTTGGTTTTCGAGTATTTGTCCCATTGGACAAATATATGTGTTTTTTTCTAAATCAAAGGTGAATTTGTCTTTTCCGAATGGTTTGTCCTTTTTGTTGATTTTTTTGAGTTTTCTTGAGAGTTTTCGTGTGGATATGTATCCATCGAGGTGGTTTTCTGCGAGATAGTCCATGTTTTCGTTTGTTGAGTATCCGTTGTCTGCCGAAATTTGTGTATTTGGATGTAATTCTCCAAATATTGATTTAACTTGTTCTATTTGTGGAATTAGTTCGAATACATCTGTTGGATTTTGTGTTAGTGATGATGATACGATTATTCCTTTGTAATCGTCTACTGATATTTGTAAATTGTAATCAAATTTCCATTTGCTTTTTTTATTTAGCATCCATCTTGATTCGGGGTCGTTGATGCTGATTACGTCATTAGTGGTCTTTTGGAGTTCTGAATCGATTTTTTCTACTTTTTTTAAAATTTTTTCTGCGGATTTTTTATCCTTTTTTGCTTGTTCTAATAATTTTTTGCTACTTCTTCGTAGTTTGAATTCGTTTCTGTCGCCTTTTGTGGTTTCTGTTACTTTTTTGTAGATTTTTTCGAATGATTCTTTGTCTATTAGTTCTTTGGGTACTGAATTTCCTGATTCGTCTCCAAGAATTTCATCTTCTTCTTCATCGAGTTCAATACTCTTTTTTAAGATGTCTTTTAAGAGGTCTACTTGTTCTTGATTGGTTAAATTATTTATTGATGCTTTGGCTTTGATTTTTGTTCCATCTATTGCTATGTGTTTGAGTTTTACTAAATCTAATTCTTTTGCCATTAGAATTGTTGTTTTAAATGCTTCATCGATTAGTTCTGCGTGATCTACTTTAAATCTGTTGATTGTTCGGAAATCTGGTTTTTCCATTCCTGCCAGATACATATAACTGACATCTGTAGCTGCTTTTGCAGCTACTTGTCTTCCAGATAATCCTCCATCAAAAGCACCCATTAAAACAAGTCTTAATAACATTTTACGAGAATAAGCAGGCTTGCCTGCTTTATAACAATAATTCAAATCGACTTTTGAAAAATCAATTTCATCCACAATATTTTGAATAAAATAACACGGATGATCTTGGAATTAACTCTCTCAAGTCCAAAGGAATTAATAAATGCTGACCAATTCTATCATCTCTCAAAACCATAAAAAACACAACCAAAAAGTTAATTAACTCTAATAATAGATTGTACTTCTTAGTATATATAATTAAAGGATAAAAAATAAGAAAAAAATTTTAAACACAAAAATTATGAGTCAGCCTCTTTTTTAGCTAAAGTAACATTTAAGTACTTTTAAAATCAATATTAAATTTGTATTTAATCGAGAGTTGATTAAATGGATTTAAATTTTGACTTTACTGAAAAACGTGTAATAATTACTGCATTTTTCTGTATGGCATTTACAATCGCAAACTTGATAACAGTTAAAATTATAAATATAGAATTTTTAGGTATGGAAACTCCTGCTGGAGTTTTAATTTATCCTTTAGTTTATATTTTAACAAATGTTATAGCTGATGTTTATGGTGAAAAAGTAGCTCAAAGAACAATTATCTTAGGTCTTTGTGTAGATATTTTATTTGTATTTATGACAACTTTAATATTATTCTTGCCATCTCCATCATTCTATACTGGAGATTCAAGCTTAGCATTTGTATTTACTCAAACTCCAAGAATACTTGTTGCATCATATATTAGTTATTTAATTGGTAACTTTGTAAATGCAAGAATAACTTCTATTGTTAATAAAGGTAATGAATACTCTGCCATTAAAAACTTAGGTGTTATTGCTTTCAGTGAATTAATCGATAACTTTATATTTATTGGTTTAGCATTTGTAGGTGTATTCTCTGTTGTAGATATTTTAATCATGATTATCTCACATTGGGTTTTAAGTTTAATTTGGAATGTAATTGCTCAACCATTTACAAACATGACTGTAAAATGGGCTGAAAAAGGAAAACCTGCAGAAGAGTAAACTTTTTAAGGGAAATTATTTCCCTTCTTTTTTATTTTATTAGTGGGTATCCATGTGATGTTTTTGAAGCACCTTGTCCTAATTGTGGTTTTATCCCATTTGATTCTGAATATGGTGATTAATTAATTTTTTATTCAATTTTATTTTTTTTGACAAAAAATTTTTATAGTATTTTTTTTAAAATATGAAATGATGAGCAGACAGGCATATATTAGAAATGATGTTCCAATTACAGAAATTAGATGTTGTTTTATATGAGAAAGTAACTTTTTTAGAAGAAATATATTCAGGTGAAACTGTAAAATCTGCTATGGAAAAAAGAGGAAAAACTCCTCAAACGGGATATAAATGGTTAAATAGTTGGAATAATGAAGGTTTTGATGGATTATTTAGAAAAGAGGGTTCTGGTCGAAATTCCAAATTATCCAATTATCAATTTAAAATTTTACAAAAAAATATTGTTTTAAAAGGACTATCTAATCTTTCAGAAATAAAAAACGAAATTAAAAAGGAATTTGGTGTAACTTATTCTGAAAGACATTTGCGCAGGTTAATTTTTGAATTAGGTTTGGATAATCATTTGGATTCTAATGCTGATGATTAATTTTATATATGATTTTTTTTGTCAATGTCATTATTTTTTCTATTTTTTATCTGTTAATTTTGTAATATTACTTTTACTTTGTATTGTTTAGTGAATTTTTATTGTAAATTTGTTCATTTTTAATTTTATTTTTTTAAATATTTTTTATATAAATTAATTTTATATATGATTTTTTACATATTTATCTTTTGTAATTATTATGGTGTTTATTTATGGATACAACTATTGATAAAGGAAAATCGACATTAATTGTTTTTATTATTGCAGCAGCTATTTTAAGTGCTGCACAAAGTGTTGTTACAACTGGACTTGATGGAATTATGGCAGATTTCCATATTCATTCAACAACAGCACAGTGGATTTATTCTTCATTTTTACTAGTGTTGGGAGTTATGATTCCATTATCTGCATTTTTTACTCGTCGTTTTAAAGTTAAAACAATATTAATTTCGTCTTTAACATTATTTTTGCTGGGATCTATTTTAGCGTATTTTGCTCCAAATATATGGGTATTGATTTTGGCAAGGATTATTCAAGCATGTGGATCAGGTATTTTACTTCCAATTACTCAAATTGTTTTGTTTAAAGTTATTCCTGAAGAAAAATGGCAGGTTTATATGGGTTTGTTTGGTTTTATTATAGGTATTGCTCCTGCTTTAGCGCCAACTGCAGGGGGACTTATTATAGATTCAGTTGGTTGGAGAACTATATTTTTAATATTCGCTGTTTTTATAGCAATTTTAATATTAGTTTCATTTTTCGTTGTAAAATTAGAATTTGAAACAGGACATTATCCTTTGGATATTTCATCACTGATACTATGTGTTTTATCCTGTGTGGGAATAATGTTAGGATTTTCAAATATTGCAGAAAATGGATTTGATTTACTTTTAGTTATTTTACCAATCGTTGTTGGGTTTATATCATTAATTATATTTGTTAAACGGCAATTTGGTATTGAAAGTCCATTACTTGATTTGCATGCATTGAAAAACAAATATTTCTTTTTTGGAACATTGTTTTCAGCATTACTCTACTTTACAATGTGTGGTTTAAATGTTATCATGCCTTTATTTGTTCAAAGTATCACCTATCATGATGCTACAACATCCGGTTTGGTTTTACTTCCTGCAACTATTGTAATGATTGTATTTAACTTTATAGGACCATTACTTGCAAATAAAATTGGTGTTAGAAAAGTATTGATTGCATCATGTATATTTTCAATTATTGGTTATCTTGTGATGATGACTTATAACAGCAATTCTTCTGTTGAATATATGATTTTAACACAAATTATTAGGGCTGTTGGTGCCGGTTTAGGTTTAATGCCTGCTGTTACATGGACAATTGCTGTTGTATCTGGTGATGTTGAAGATGCAACTGCTATTAATAATACTGTAAGACAAATTATAGGTGCAATTGGTTCAGCTGTTGCTGTTGTATTGATGTCAATATTTGCTGGAGGATATATTGCTCATAATGATCTTTCTATTGCTGCTTTTGGCCAAACATCACTTGTAATGGCAATTCTTGCAGTTGTTTCTTTAGTAATTGTAATTTTATATATTAATGATGAAATTCATGATTTAATGTAATTTCATCTATTTATTTTTTTTAATAATCGATATTACAACTAGTTTATATCAAATTTCTAATTTTAGATTAAATTCAATATTTTTTTATTTAATTATATTTAATTTCTATTTTTTTTATTTAACAAATTTTTATATAATAAATAGATAAACATATATTAATTAATAATATATAGTATATTATTAAGATTAATTACAATAATTAATTTTATTATATTCGATGAAAAGGAGGTGAAACATGAATAAAAAAGTAATTTTTATTGTTGGTGTTGTTATATGTTTGCTTGCTATCAATGGTGCTGCTGCAAAAAATACAGATAATATTACTTCAGATGCTGATGTATCATTCGACAACTTTCAATTGGTTGATGATGAACCTATTTTATCACAGAATCAATTAATTAAAACACAAATTGAAGTTGAAAGTACAACAAATTTTGATGTTGTAGGAGATTATTTTAAAGTTAAATTATTGGATGTAAATAATCAGCCATTAGCCAATAGTCAATTAACTTTCAATGTTGATGGAAAAAATTATAAAAAACTTACAGATTCAAATGGAATAGCTTCAATTCAGTTAAATTTAAAAGATGGGTCATATAATATTTTAACCAAATTTAGTGGTTCTTCAAAATACGAATCTACCTCTAAATATACGTTAATGTCAATTGATAATACTAGAATTATTGAAAGTGGAATGTCAAACTCTGAAATTCAAAATATTATAAATGAAGCAAAACCTAAAAACATTGTTTTATTTACAGGAAATGTCTATGAAAATGTTGAACTTGTTATTAATAAACGTTTAACTTTACTTTCTAATGTAGATACTGTTTTAAAATCTTCTTCATCAAAACCAGTAATCACAATAAAAGGAAAAGACAGTTCTTCAACAATTATTAAAGGTTTTAATATTCAATCAGCTAAAGGTATTGTTATTAGTGATTCTGATTATGTTGTAATTACTAAAAATACTATTAATACAGATTCAAATGCTATTGTGGCAAATAATGTTAACTACATAAATATTACTAAAAATAATATTGTCAAAAATGACAACGGTATCATAATCACTCAAGCTGGCAATTCATACATTATTGATAATCAAATTTCAAATAATAAAAATAATGGAATTATATTGGCTAGTGCTAAAAATACTTATATTTATTATAATACAATTCAAAACAATGACAAAGATGGTATTTTAACAACAAATAAAATTGGAAATACGAAATATAATTCGGATGTTGAAAATTTATTCATTGGTAAAAATACTATTAATAATAATGCTAATAGTGGAATTTCACTGGAATATTGTGGAAATAACATTAAAATAACTAAAAATACTATTGATAATAATTATAAGTATGGAATTGTATTAGGTGAAGTTGGAAGTAATGTTATTCAATCTAATGTTATTACAAATAATTGGAAAAATGGTATTCGATTTTTAAATAATTATATACAACCTAAAAATCAGGATATTAGTTATAATGTAATATATGGTAGTGAAAGAGAACTTGAAGCTAGAGAAACATATTACAGTGAAACTGGTAATAGATTAACTATTGGAGAAAACTGGTATAGTGATTATAATTTGGTATGTCCAAAAATTAAAACCAATAATCTTCAATTTAAACTTAAACAGATTGGAGAAAATTATTTCACTGCTACATTCTATGATTCTAAAGGTAATATAGCTAATTTACTTCCAGTCAGACAATTAACTATTCAGGTTAATAACGGTGAAAAAATTACTATAACTTTAAGTGGAGGTACAGCAGTTTTTAAAGTCAATGCCTTAAATGGGGATGAAGTTAAAGTTACTGTGGATAATTCAGATAGAAATACTAACTATGATGCAAGTAATAAAAACAAGTATGTTCCTTCACAAAATAATATTGTAGAATCTCCTGATTTTCCGGGAATTTCATATGATGATTTATATGATATGGGTGATAATGGTGATGGAAGTTCTACTGGAGGTAATGGTCAATCAAATCAGAAGGGTAATTCTAATAATGGAAGTACTTCCAATAATAAAAAAACAACTCCTTCAACAAATACAAATAATGATATTTCCAATCCATTACAAAGTTTTGATTCATCTGATGTTTCACAATCTGTTGCTTCTCAAAGTGGGGCAAATGGTGGTGGTTATGGATCTAAATCTGTTGTAAAACAAATTACACTTGATGAAGATGATTTCTTAAAAATTACTGGGGTTTCATTAATTATATTATTGATGATTTTAACAATAGGTTTTTATTATCGTGATGATATAAAGGAAATGAATTCTAAAAAGTAATTATCTTCTCTTTTTTTTCTTTTTTTCATAATAAATTATTTAAACGATTTTTAATAAATATTATAGTACATTTTAGTGGAGGTTTCCAATGAATAAAAGTGACTTAAAAAGAGATTATTATATGCTTAAAGGACCACTTGCTAAAAAAGGTTATGATTGGTGGTGGCATTCTTTTACAGGATATAATAAAAAAACTGGTGAAGCAAAACCTTTTTTCATTGAATATTTTACATGTAATCCTGCTTTGGCTGAAGAAGAACCTGTTCTTGGACAGTTGCCTGAAAATCAAAAAGCAGGTAAAAAACCATCATATTTTATGATGAAGGTTGGTAGTTGGGGCAAAAATCCAAAACAAATTCATAATTTTTACTCAATGAAATATTTTGATTGCCCGGATAATGAATTGAATATTCGTATTGGGGATTGTAGTTTAACTGAAACACATATGAAAGGATTTTGTAGAGTATCTCAAGAAGAAGCAGAAGAGCATCCTGAATATATGAGTGATGCTGGAGATATGATGTGGGATTTGGAAATTGATAAACAAATTACTTTTAATGTAGGTTATGGTGCAAATTCTCTATTCAGAAAATTAAACTCTTTTGAAATGTTCTGGCATGCTGAAGGTATTAAAACTCAATATAAAGGTACTGTTTGGCTGGATGGGGAAGAATATGAAGTTATTCCTGAAAAATCATATGGGTATGCTGATAAAAATTGGGGAGGGGATTTTACATCTCCATGGCTTTGGATTTCTTCATGTAATTTGACAAGTCTCAAAACAGGTAAAAAACTCAATAATTCTGCTTTTGAAGCAGGTGGGGGAAGACCAAAAGCTTTTGGTATTGAAATTCCACGTAAATTATTAATAGGATTTTACTATGAGGGTACAATGTATGAGTATAACTTTGCAAGATTTTGGAACCGTGTAAAAATAGATTTTGACTTTGAAGAAGGTGAAGATGTAAATACTTGGCATATTGATGCAAGTAACAAAAATTCCAGAATGGAAATGGTGCTCTATTGTAAACGTGATGAAATGATGTTATTTAATTATGAAGCTCCAGATGGTCAAAAAAGACACAACCGCCTATGGAATGGTGGTAATGGTTGGGGAGAAATCAAATTATATAAAAAAGATGGAACATTAATTGATCATGTGAAAATGGAAAATGCTGGTTGTGAATATGGGGAGTATGATGACGAATGATATTCTCTGATATTCTTGCATTAGTTATTGTATATATTTATGTTATCATTATTTTTGTTATAGCAGAATTAGTTTTAAAAACAAAACCTGAAGTTTCACGTAAGTTTTTACATATTATGGTAGGTAATATGATATTTGCCATGCCATTTTTTGCAGATCCGTGGACAATGGTTTGGTTTTTAACTCTACCGATAACAGTTGCATTGTTCTTTTTAACTGAATATTCACCAATTAAAATAGAAAACAGCGTAACTGAATCTGGCCATGCATTAGGATTATTTTTCTATGCAGCAATTTGGACAATATTAATTGCAGTATTTTCAAAACAATTGTGGATTGTTGCATTAGCTATTGTTCCTATGGTTTATGGTGATGGTTTCGCAGCTTTAATTGGTCAAAAATTTGGTAAAATTAAATATACTGTATTTGGTGGAACAAAATCTCTTGAAGGATCACTTACTATGTTTGTTATTACAACAGTGATGAGTGTATTTGTATGGATGGTTTTCACATCAATTGGATATCCCATGCCTGAATTTAATTTGGTGTATATTATAGCCATTTCTGCTGTTGCAACAGTATGTGAAGCTTTAAGTTATGGTGGAATTGATAATTTATCTGTTCCAACTATTACTTCAATATTGTATTATTTAATAACTATTTTATAGCTATGTTTTTAATTTTAAAAAATAGTATAAGTAAATAGATATTTTTCTATTTACTCTTTTCTTTTGTTACTTTTATATCCAATAACTAATAATGCAAATACAACTAAAATACCGAAGATAAATATTCTAATATCTAAATTTGACTGTTTTGCTACAGAATTACTTTGATTTAGTTCATAAGCTTTATTTTCACCAGTGGTTGAATTTCCACTTACAACTGATTTTTCAATATTTTCTGTTTTATAGTCTTCATTAATTGAATTTGTTGTAATGTCATTATTTTCATCGTTTTTTTCTTCATTAACTTTTTTATCAGAAGTTAATGTGTTTGGTATTGTATCTGATGGTTTATTGGATGAATCCTCATCATTACTTTGAGGCTTTTTATTGATATTTTCAAGATAATCTTCTGGGAAGTAATGATTTATTAAATCACTGTATTTTGTCAATAAATTTAAACTTAATTGATTTAATAAATTGGATTTAATTGTTGATGTTACTTTACTTCTTTCAGTTACATGATCTGGGTCTATAACACTGGAATCATTAGGATTTTCATCTCCCCAATCATTATTATTAAATTTAGTAAATAATAATTCAGTATTTTTCCATGATATGTATATTTCTTTTCCTTTTGGTGAATAGTTATTTGTAATTAAATTATCATGAATATCAATTACGGTTATTGCATTAAACATTGGTTGTTGAATGTAAAATGATCCTCCTGTTTCATTGGATGTGTTATTGACAACGATTGAATTTGTCATTGTAAAGTTTCCTGAAACCATTATGGCTCCACCATTTGTTCCTGCAGTGTTGTTCATAAAGATACATCTGTCTAGTTTGGAATTACTGGCCCAGCTGTAATATGCACCACCCCATTCATCAGCATGATTATACATGAAAATACAATCTGCCACATTACCATATCCATAAATACTAACTCTTATGGCTCCTCCATCACGTTCTGCACTATTGTTTATAAAAACAGAATTGTAGATATCTGAAGATGCATAGCATGTTGTTACTGCACCACCATCATGATCTGCATGGTTGTTAATAAAAAGAGAATTGTTTACAAGTAAATATGCTCTTTCAGTTGCATTTCCATAATTGGATATTGCTCCGGCATTAGTTCGTCCAAGTGCAGTGTTGTCTTTAAATATGCAATTATCTACATATACATTACCTGTTTCTGTTGATATTGCACCGCCAAAATTATAGGTTAAACCATTTATAAATGTGATATTATTAATTCTAAGGTGGACATTGCTATTTCTTACAAGTAAAATGCTTGAAAGTTTCTCACCATCAAAAATTATATCTCTGGCATTACCATTTCCTTGAAGAGTTATATTTTTTTTAATTAAGATGTTGTGGATTTTATATGTTCCGGGATTAATTAATATTTCTTCATTGTCTTTTGCATTATTTATTTGATTAATCAAGTTATCACTACTTTTGTCTGATAATGGGTCATCTTCAGAAATTCCAAGATTTTGATGGTAATCTTGATTATTATCGGTTGTTTGATTATTATATTCCTGTGCATTACAGGTTGTAATTAACATTAATAGGATAAATAATACTAAAGATGCTTTTATTAATCCTTTAATTGTATTTTTTTTAAGATTTATTTTTTCACCTCCTTGTTTTTAAGTTATATGATATATTAAATTTTTAATTATTTAATAGTTTTCGTATTGATTATTGTTTATTATATTATTATAAAATTATTAATATTGTTTTATTATTATTAATAATATTAAATAAATATTTTTTTTATCTTTTTTTCTATAATATTTGTTTTTAAATTAAAATAATAAATTATAAATAAAATTTAAAAAACGATAAGATTTATATTGCACATCGAACATATGTAATAATTGGCTAGTATTATGTTTAAATTTAATATTAGTTTTTAAATTCAATGAAAAAATGGGGATATAATGAATAATAGTAAAATTTTGATTTCATTTCTTTTAATTTTATTAATTGCTGTCTCTGTTAGTGCAGTATCTGCATCTGCTGACGTTGATAAAATAGCTTCAACTGCAGAAAATGATATTGTTTCTGAAGATATTGTTGTATCTGGAGATTCTGATAAAGATATTTCTGATGCAATTAAAAATGCTAAAGCTGGAGACACAATTGATTTAGGTAAAAATAAAATATATACTATCAACAATACTATAACTGTTGATAAAGCTGTAACTTTAAAAGGAGATAATGTTACTTTTAATGGTGAAGCTCAAACTAAAAGTAATAATAAAACTTCTCCACTTTATAATGGTTTAGTGGATATTAAAAAAACTGCTTCTGGAGCTGTAATCTCTGGAATTACTTTTATTAATGTCAATGCAAATAAAAACTATACTAATGATAACACATTAAAAGGTTATGGTGTTCAAATTGCTAATGGGGCTTCTAAATGTATTATAGAAAATTGTAATTTTACAGACTTCAGTAATGGAATTTATATTTCTGGGTCTGATGGAAATACAATTAAAAACTCATGGTTTACTGGAGTTTCTACTTTAATTAATAATTTACCTTCAGGGCCTAAAGATCGAGGTTCTTATGCTATTAGTATAATGAAATCTGCTAATACTTTAATATTTAATAATACATTCTACGGTCCTTTATGTGATGGAGTATCTATTGCTGGAGGTTCTGGAAGAAATAATTCTATTATTGGTAACAGATTTGAAGGTAATGCATATGCAATCTACTTTGGTGGTGCATCTACTGCCGGAAGTTTAATTGAAAATAACACATTCCTTAATTGTGGTAATTTTGAAGCAGATGTAATCAATGCTTCTGGTGTCGTTATTGGTCATGTTAAATTTGAAGACTTACCTGTAATTAGTGTTCAAAAAGCAGCTGATGACTTTAAAATCATCGGTAATAAATTTTATGTTAATAACAACAATGTTTTAATTGGTGCTAATGAAGCAAATACTGCTCACGGATATCCAAGTGATATTGGTAATATTGTTATTAAAAACAATGTTGTAGAATTAAACAGTCCTGATACTAATGCTGCATCTGCTGTTTTTGTTAATATTATTAGTGAAAAAGGTATTTTAAATCCTGTTGGACCTATTGATATTAGTAATAATACTTTAGGTGGTATAAAAGGTGTTGTTTATTGGTCATATGACTGGGGTACAAATAGCTCTGGAGATGTTCTTATTCCTGCAGCAAATCCTGCAGTAACTTACTTCGAATTTGTTTCAGTTGGATCAGATAAAATAATTGCTATTTTAAAAGATGTTAACGGAAAAGCATTAGCTGGTAAAACAGTTCAAGTAGTTACTGGTGCTGTTAATGCTAGTTTTACTACTGATGAAAAAGGTATAATTACTGTTGAATCACCATCAACTACTGCTACTTTAACATTTGCTGGTGATAGTAGTTTAGCTAAAGCAACAAGTACTATTAACATTACTTCCGCTCAACCTGTTGTACCTGTTAAAAAAGATACTGTTATTTCTGCAAAAGCTGCTAAAAAAGTATACAAAGTCAAAGCTAAAAAATATATTAAAGTTGCTTTAAAATCAGAAAATTTACCACTTGCAGGTAAAAAAGTTACTGTTAAAGTTAATGGGAAAACTTTCAAAGCCAATACCAATTCTAAAGGTAAAGCTACTGTTAAAGTCACATTAAAGAAAAAAGGAACTTATAAATTCACCGCTAAATTTGCTGGTGATGATACATATAATGGTAAATCAACATCTGGTAAAATTAAAGTAAAAGCTTAAGATAAGTGATATTCATATTACTTATCTTTTATTTTTCTTTTTTTTTCATTTTGAGGATGTGACACGAAGTCACTATTTTTTAATTTTATTTTGATTATTTTTTCTTTAATTTTATATACTATGAAGTACAATCTTTTATTATAGAGA
>CADAAJ010000064.1 GCA_902785855.1 uncultured Methanobrevibacter sp.
CTGGAAGTGCAATTGCAAAGATTGGAAGCATAATAATGGTTACTATAATTGCTCCAAATCCTCCCACTGAAACAATTCTGATTACTTCTTTTGATCTTCCTTGTAAAACCATTCTGTGTCCTGGAAGGATTGATGTTGCTGTTCCTTCCTGAGGAACTCCTAAAAGCATTGATGGTACAAATTCAATAAGGGCATGAGCTATAGACATTGCAACCATTAATACACAAAGAAATTCAGGTGATAAAAAGGTTAATAAAAAAGTTGAGGATGCAAAAAGTATTGCTCCGGCGGTATTTACATGAATGCCAGGTATCATTCCTGTTGTTGTGCCTATTAATATTCCTATAAAACAAGCTATAACTAACTCTATCATAGGTATTAATTATTTTAACTTTAATTTAAACTTTGTTGAACTTATTAGGTAATATTGTGATGGTTTTGGTAAATTTAGTTGATTTAATAAATTTAATTTTTAGAATTTTTCTCTGTTGAATTCAAGAGATTTAAGTGAAATTTTAGATAATAATTTAAGTAAATCTTCACGATTCATATTCAATTCATTACAAATCATATTGTCCCATTCTAGTTCTTTTTTTATTAAAAATTCAGAAGTTTCAATTCCCTTTTTAGTTAAAGTGATTTTGTATGCTCTTTTGTTGTTTTCATCAGTTTCTCTTATGATCAATCCTTTATCTTCAAAATCTTTAAAAGCTCTTGAAACACCACTTCTATCCATTAAACAGGCTTTAGCAATATCTGATTGAGTAGTACCCATTTCATAATATAAAAATAATAACATATAGTATTGACTAGGTAGAATATCTGTATTATTTTTGATTTCTTTATTTATATAAAAATCGTGGGTTTTACTTAAAGATATTAAATGATTTACAAGAAATGGTGAATCTTTAATTATGTCATCATATTCAATCATATAAATCACTTATTAATTATATGTTGGTTTATATATTTAAAATAATTTATATTTCGCTGCTGAATTTGAATTTAAATATAATCAATTATTTTTTGTCTTATTTTTTTGATAGATTATTTGTCTGTTTTATTTTACAGATGTAACTATTTTTAAACTGTAATTTGAGGTAATATTTTTTTTTGTTTTAACTTTAATTTGATTTATATGGTTTAATTTTAGAGTTATTGGTTGTTTTTTTATTTGGTATTTTTTTCTAATTTTTTGTCATGCCTAAATATTTAAATATTATAAAATGTAATATTGTAATATGTTTAGGTTAACCTAATTTTTTTATAAATTGGATATACTTAAACTAAAAATAATTTTTTTTAGTATTGAATAATGGGTTATTATTCAAAAGTTTAAAAACGGGAGAATGGTTAATGAAAAAATTAATTGTAGGATTAGCAGGAAACCCCAATGTGGGTAAAACTACTGTATTCAATCAATTAACTGGTATGCGTCAACATGTAGGTAATTGGCCTGGAAAAACTGTTGAAAGGGCAGAAGGTCATTTTTCACATGGGGATTATGAATATGATATTATAGATTTACCAGGTAATTATGCATTAAGTGCTCATTCTATGGAAGAAATCGTTTCAAGAGATTTCATTGTAGATGATGATTCTGATGTGATTGTTAATGTGGTTGATGCTGCTAATTTAGAACGAAACTTGTATTTAACAGTTCAAATGATGGAGCTTGGTGCTAATTTAGTCATGGCTCTTAACATGAATGATTTTGCAAAGAAAAAAGAACATATAATTGATATAGAACTAATGAGTGAACTTTTAGGATTTCCGGTTGTTGAAATTAATGCAAAAACTAAAGATGGTTTTGATGAATTGTTAACAACTGTTGAAAAGGCAGCTGCAAATCCAATTGATTCTAGTGAAAAATTATCTTATGGAAATGAATTAAAAGGACATTTAGGTACTATTCAGGAACTAATTGAAAAAGACAAAGACTTATTAGATGTTCCTTCAATTTGGACTGCTGTAAAATTATTAGAAAAAGATTCTATTGTTATTGAAAAAGTTCAAGCTTCTTCAATGAGTTCTCAAATCATGATAGAAGTAGATAAAGTTAGTGCTCATCTTCATGATGTATTTAAAGAAGGTTCAGAAGAAGTTATTGCAAATGCCAGATATTCATTCATTGGTGGGTTAATGGCTGAAGCTGTTAAAAGGCCTGCTGTTGAAAAAGAAACTACAACCGATAAAATTGATAAATTTGTAACTAATAGATTTTTGGCTCCAATAATCTTTTTAGTTGTAATTTTTGTTATTTTCCATTTAACATTTACAATTTCCGGTCCTTTCTGTGAATTAATTGAAGTAGGATTCGAAGGATTGGTTGAAATGATTTATGGTGCTTTAGGCGAGAGCATGTTATCTTCATTTATTTGTGATGGTATTATTGGTGGTGTAGGTGGTGTTCTTGTATTTTTACCGCAAATTATTATATTGTTCTTATTATTAAGTATTTTAGAAGACAGTGGTTATCTTGCAAGAGCTGCTTTCACTTTAGATATTGTCATGCATAAAGTTGTTGGTCTTCATGGAAAAGCTTTTATTCCAATGATTTTAGGATTTGGTTGTGGGGTACCTGCAGTTATGGCAACAAGAACTATGGAAAATGAATCTGATCGTTTACTTGCGATGATGCTTATTCCATTTATGTCTTGTAGTGCTAGAATGCCAATTTATACAATGCTTACTTCTGTATTCTTCGCAGCTATTCCAGTTTTCGCATTGGGACCATTTGTTGTAACTCAACAGGTTGTTGTTGTAGATGCTCTTTATATTTTAGGTATTGTTGTTGCTTTAATTGTTGCGGCTATTCTCAAAAGAACTTTATTTAAAGGTATGTCTGCACCATTTGTAATGGAACTTCCAACTTATAAAATACCTTCTGTAAAAGGTGTTTTATTACATACTTGGGAAAAAACAAAAGGATTTTTAAGAAAAGCAGGAACTATTATTCTTGTAGCATCTATTGTTATTTGGGTTTTAAGTAATGTTCCTGCAGGTGTTGAACCGGCATCTGCGGATAGTGCTTTAGGTGTAATTGGTACTGCAGTCTCACCAATATTTGCTCCATTAGGTTTCGGTGAATGGCAAGCAGGTATTGCTATTATAACTGGTTTGGTTGCAAAAGAAGTTGTTGTATCAACTTTTGCATCGCTGGCTGGAGTTGATGAGGAAAATGAGGCCGATATGGATGGACTGGTTAGGGAGTTGTTTACTCCATTATCTTCAATTGCATTCATGGCATTCTGTTTACTGTATATTCCTTGTTTTGCAGCTATTGGTGCAATCAAACAAGAAACAAACAGTTTCAAATGGCCTTTAATAATGTCTGGAATTACATTAGTAACAGCATATATTGTTTCATTCCTGATTTACAATGTAGGTCTGTTGGCGGGATTTAGTTAGGTGATAATATGCGTAGTAGAAGCGGAATAAAAGGTGGTAATATACCTAGAGATGATGATTAGATATTTTTCTAATTATCATTTTTAAAGTTTAGACATAACTAAATATTTATATATTTGTTTAAACATAATAAGTATTATAAGAATTTTTAGTATGCCTAAAAATTTATTAATTTTGGTGATATTATGACAAAAACCTTAAGAGATGTTCATCCTGGTGAAAGTGTAACTATTGTAAAATATCACGATAGTGGTGACACTAATTTAAAAAGACACTTATTAGGTATGGGTTTTGTTAAAGGAGCAGAACTTAAAGTTAAAAAAGTAGCTACTTTAGGAGATCCTATCGAATTAAGTATTAAAGGATATGACATTTGTCTTCGTAAAGACGAAGCTGAAAATATTGAAGTAGAATAAACTTCATTTTCTTTTTTTTATTTTTTTTTTTAAAATTAATATTAAGGTGTTATTATGATTTGTCGTTTTTGTGGTTATGAATTTGATGAAAATAGTTTAGAAAACCGTGGTTGTTCTGATTGTGGAAGGCATAATTGCAGTCAAGTTCATTGTCCTAATTGTGGGATGGGTAATCATCCTGAATTTGAAGAAGAATTTGAATTTATCACAAAACTTAAAGATAGATTTAAAAATATTGGAAAATCTTCAAATTAATTTTTTTTAGCATTGAATATTTCTTCAACTGTTTCATCAATGCTAATTTTTTCAGTATCTACATTTAATCCTTTTTCTTTTAATTTATATAATATTTCAGTTGTTATTGGTGCTTTTAGATGGGCTTTTTTCAATAATTCTTTATCTGAAAATATTTGATGTTTATCGCCTGAAGCTATTATTTCTCCACCATATAATACATAAATTTTATCTGCAAAATGATTAACCATTTCAATATCATGTGATGAGATTACAATACTTATTCCTTCTTTATTTAGATTATTTAATATATTTAATACTTTATCAACACCCTCTGGGTCAAGTCCTGCTGTTGGTTCGTCTAGTATCATTATTTCAGGTTTCATTGCTACGATTCCTGCAATAGCAACTCTCTTTTGCTGACCTCCACTTAAATGATGGGGTGTTTTATCTTCAAATCCTGACATACCTACCAGTTCAAGTGCTTCAGTTATTCTTGAGTTTACTTCATCATAATCAAGACCTAAATTCATAGGCCCAAAAGCAACATCTTCTTTTACTGTTGGTGCAAATAGCTGGTCATTTGGATCTTGAAATACAATTCCTACTTTTTGTCTTACTTTAAGTAGTTCATCACGTTCAAAAATTATTTTTTCACCATCTATTTCAACGTGTCCGGATGTAGGTTCGCTTAATCCATTAAAGTGTGAAAAAAGTGTTGATTTACCTGCTCCATTTGGCCCCATAATTGCAATTCGTTCTCCTTTTTTAATTGTGATATTGACTTTTTTCAATGCTTCTGTTCCATCTGGATATGTGAATGATAAATCTTTTGTCTGTAAATGAATATTTTCCATTTTTTCACCTTTTAATTAATTGCTAAATTCTGCCCAATATAACCTAATTGACCTGAATAGTTGAATATGATAATTTCAAGTATTATTACAATAATAATTATTGAAAGTAAATATAAATAATCGCTTTTGTCTGGAGATTTTTTCTCATCAAACATTTCTGATGCATCTGAAAAACCTCGGCTTACCATACTTTTATGTACTCTTTCTCCTTGTTCATATGATTTTAAAAACATCATCCCAATAGTATATCCGACTTGTTTCACTCTCCATTTATAAGGAGTATTTTTACTATGGATGCTGAAATTTCTTGACTTTTGACTTTTTCGGATTGCTGAGAGTTCATCAACAAATAAAAATAAGAATCTAACCATAATTGAAAGTATCATTGCTAAATCTCTTGGCATTTTTAACTTTCTAAATGAACTTGCCATTTCTTGAAGTGGTGTTGTTGATGAATAAATAATAATTGCTGTTAGACATACAATCATACGAACTAAAAGTAATATTGCCCAATTGAGTCCTACATCTGTAATATGTAACCAGGAATAACTCCAGATTATATTTCCTGGTTGAATGAATGGCTGAAATATAATAATTGCTCCACCAAAAGGAAGCAGCATTAATAATCTTTTAAATGAATCAAAATATGATAATTTAGCTATTTTAAGAATTATTAATAAAAATATTTCTAATATAATTGGTATGAAAATTTCTTTGGATATAACACAGGCAAGAATAATAAATATTGTGGAAATTAACTTTATACGTCCCTCTAAATTATGAATTGGACTATTATTTGATGCTAAATCATCAAATCTCATTATTTGTGTTATATCTACCATATTTTCACTAAATTATTATGTTGAAAAAAGTTTTTTATTAATACTATCATTATGTACGTTATTATTTAAAGTTATTTTTATGTATTTAAAATTAGTCTTAGATAAAAAAGTTAAAAATAGAAATTAAAGATTTAATTTCTACTTTTTACAATATATGCAACTCCAAATCCGACAACTAAAGTTACAATGGCACCAATAACCAGTGCTACAATTTGTAATGCTTGATTGTCAGGATCATTTGCAAATGCATAATCTGGGAAAATTGCTTCTGGAATTCCATTAATTTCTTCAACTGAAAAATCTTCAGGAAGACCTGAATCTTCTGCGGATTTTTCTAATCCATCAGGGTCACCAGATGCGATGTATGGTGAAAGAACACAGATTATAACACAGATTACAATTGCAATTCCTATTAATGTCATGTCTTTTTTTTCCATATTATGCATCTCCACTATTCCATGCGAGTAAGTCTGGTCTAAATTTATCTAATGCTGCAAGAACGATTACAGTTAATACTGCTTCGATTATTCCAATAAATATGTGGTATAATACCATGGATGGAATACCAATATTCATTGGGAATGTTCCTGCAATACCCATTTCAATAGCACATGCTAAAGCTGCAACAACTGTTGCTAACCATGCACCTATTCCTGCTGCAGGGTATTTTCCGATAGTTCCATTTAATCCTTTGAAGGTAAATAATCCAACAAAACCTCCAATTATTGCCATATTTAATACATTTGCTCCTAAAGCAGTAATTCCTCCATCACCAAAGATTAAAGCTTGGATGAGAAGTACAACAGTAAATACAAGTACTGCAGCTTCTGGTGCTAAAAATACAATAGCTACTAAAGCTCCACCAACCATGTGTCCACTTGTACCAAATGGAATTGGCATGTTCATGGACATGATTGCAAATATACCTGCAGCAAGTACTGCTAAAAGAGGTATACGTTTTTCATCTAAATTAGATCTAGCCCATCTGACAGAGAAGTATAATGCTACAATTAAAATCACATAGTATACTAAACATTGTGCTATTGGGATAAATCCATCAGGTATATGCAAATTTATTCCTCCCTTTTTTAATAGTAATACTTTTTCATGTTTTACTTATAAATGAAGTATTACTAAAAGTAATTTATTTTAGTCTATATAATTTATATCAAGTTTATTTGGAGTTTTATTAAATTTAATGATTAATAAAACAGATTTTATGCTTGACACTTAATACATTAATGTTATTTCATTATATAAATGTTATTAAAGTAATACAAATTAGTATTATTTTTAGTTTTTTGTAATACTTTTGAGTAAAAAATAGTTTAATTTTTGGATTTTTTTACATTTATTAAATAAATTAAAATAGCTATTGCGAAATATAATAAGACTTGAATATCCAATATTCCAGTTTCGATACCCAAAATTGTGTATGTTAAAATCAATGAGTAAATTCCAATATAAAAATAATTTTTGGTAATCTGCATGATTTTAAATCCTACTCCTAAAATTAATCCTAAAAGACACATTTCAACAAAAACTCCAACTTTGCCAAAATCAACTACCATTTGTCCTATAAGTGTTGGAGTTACTGTAACTTCAGTTCGCCATGCTATAAGTTTTCCAACCATCATTCTAGGACCTAAATCGCTGCCCGGAATTGAGCTAGCTAATAATTTTCCATGTGTTATACCAAAATTGCCTCCAATAAAATCGAGTAGATTTAATACATGTAGTGTAAAATCTGCTCTGGATTGAAGGGAATATATTGGGCTTGTTGAGGATGTTATTGTCATCTCTCCGAGTGAGCGAAAATAACCAATTCCAACTATTGCACCTACACCAATTAATGCACCAATTACAACTTCCCATAGAGAAACAATATTTCCATAGAAACCTATGATAATTATGATAAGAAATGTTGCAAGTAGTGGTGTCCTGTACCCTAGAAGTAATAAAAATGCACAGTCAATTGCAAGTAATAATAGGAATCTGAATCTTGCCTGTGAGCGAGTAATTTTTTTATCTTGAAAATCTTTTAAATAAACACTAGCCACCATACAAGTTCCGGGAATTATTAAAAATACTGGCATTGTGAGGGCAGGTTTTAATAAATATCTGATTGAAGGTTTTAATAAAGGAATTCCTCCAACAGAAGCCACACTAATAAAGAAAAATACGATACTTATTAAAATTAAACAAAATCCAATTGAATAAATATCTTTTCTTTTAAATTGGATAATATTGACGGAATCTTTTATTAAATATTTGGGTAATATTGCAGAACCGATGAAAAACGCAATAAATCCAATTAATAATGTTATTGTAAGGCTAATAGAAGGTTTATTTAGTGATAATAATAAGAATAATGCAAATAAAAATAAAACAATTAATGGGTTAAAAATATGTTTTTTTAAGATAATATTTTTATTTAAAAAACTTAAAAAATTTTCACTAGGATAAAATCTTTTAAAATAACTGTTAACCCATTGATTTTCAATAAAACCTAAAATGGAAAATATTACAGTAAATAAAAATGATTTGTGAAATTCATCACTAATCTTATTTATTACTGATGTTAAAGTGGAGTAGATAATGCTCATTGTTTACACAACTTAGAAATTTCTAATATTAACAACATTATAATTATCTTTAATGGCTTTAATTTGACTATCACTTGAATTATAAATTCTTATTGTGATTAAATCTGTTGTACCATCAATACCGCCTAAAATAGAATCTGCATCATTAATATTTTCTTTTGTAGCTTTTTTAATTATAATTTGATCGTCCATATCACTTGTAGCGGTTTTGATTGAAATTCTTTTACCATGATTCATTAAATTATTTGTAATCTCTTGCATTAGGTTAGGATCAATTGAATCTAGTGATATTTTAGTTGTAACCTCAAAATCAGTATCATTGCTGATGCCATCAGTTATTTCTTTTAGAGAATTAATTTTTTTAGGTTCTGCTGTAATTTCTACTAAATCCTTATATTTTTCGCCATTGCTTTCAAGACTGATATGGTCAATGTATATATCTGCATATGGGTTATAACGATATAATCCGGTTAGATATGTACCATTATCTGTTTTAATTAATAATTTAACATCAGCACCGCCGTTTTCATCTTCCCAAATTATATCTCCATGTAATGTAGTTCTTTCTCCGGTTGTGGCGTTAAATCCTTCAACAGTTGAAGTTACTTTAAATCCATCTTTATAATATCTAAGATAAACATCTGGGATTTTGTTTACAGTTGATTCATCAAATGCTGTTTTTTGTGTGTTATCTGAATCATCTGAAGTTAGGTGTATAAATGCAAATATTACAGCACAAATCACTAAAATAATGATTATATAATCAACTAAAGTAAATTTTATTTTCATAGTCAAACCTATTCTTCGTATATAGCTCCTACAGGACAAACATCCACACATTCGCCACAGTTGTCACATTTTTCAGAATCAATAATGATTGTATATGCTCTTCTTTCAATTGCCTCTTCCATACAAACATCAATACAATCTTCACATACTCCGCATTCTTCCATATCAACTTTCATTACTACACCATTTTAAGTTTAATTATATCTTTATTTGATTATATTAATATTTAAATAGTTAGCATGATAATAATTAATTGTAGTCTTTAAAATTTTTTGCTAATTTTTAAAATAATGGTAACATTTAAATACTATGCAAACAAATATCATTATTGTATGCAAGGGTGCCCGAGCGGCCAAAGGGGGAGGACTTAAGATCCTCTGGTATAGGCCTTCGAGGGTTCGAATCCCTTCCCTTGCACTATATCATTTTTTTTAAGTATTCGAAGTTCTTATTTGCCTTAGTGGCTCAGCCGGTAGAGCGCCACCTTGGTAAGGTGGAAGTCGGGGGTTCGAATCCCCCCTAAGGCTTTGAAACTATTTTTTATTAATTTCAATATTGTCTAATGATTCTATTTTTTCAAAATTATTATTTAAAAAGAGTAGTATTATTTTTAATGCTTTTTTGATTCCGGATTGGGATCTGTTAAATAAATCATCACTGTTATTCTCACATAAATCAGCATAAATATCTGTGGTGGTTGTTATTTCATATTCATCAGTAAGTATTGTTATTGCTCCACGACCTACACCTGCAGTAGTGCCAATTGCAATATCACAATCACTTAAGTCTTTTACAGCCTTTGCCATAATTTTTGAAACTTGTTTATCACCGGTTTCATCATAAACTTTAATTCCTTTAATTAAAGTATTTGGTTCTGGAGGATTTTTTACATTTAATATTTTTTTCACAGCTTCAATTGTTGGAATAAACAAACTGCAAGTAACACTAAGTTTATTGTAATCAAAATCTCCATAAT
>CADAAJ010000065.1 GCA_902785855.1 uncultured Methanobrevibacter sp.
ATGGTTCAGCGGGGATTGCCTAGAAAAGACTCAATTAACCCATTGAGCAAAAAACAAAATCTAGGAATCCTCACCTTCTACAAGGTGAGGTTGTTCAATCATTAAATATTTCATTTCACTTTTTTTACTCTTTTAAACTTATTTTTAAAAATAACCTTGTTAACATATGAATATAAATACTATATATCATAAAAATAATTAATGTATAGTAAATAATTAATTTACTAATTGAGGTATTTAAAATGAAAACTACTGTTAGTGTAATTAAAGCTGATATTGGAAGTGTGTCTGGACATTGTGTAGCACACCCTGAATTAATGGATATTTGTGACGAAGTTTTAAACGAAGCTTTATTTAGAAACTGATATCTTAAAAGATTACTATATTTCTCGCTGTGGTGACGACATAGACTTAATTATGACTCACGACAAAGGGGAAGAAAACGAAGAAGTACACAAAACTGCTTATAGCGCATTCATGAAAGCTACTGAAAGAGCACGTGAATTAAAATTATACGGTGCAGGTCAAGATTTATTATCTGATACATTCTCAGGAAATATTAAAGGTATGGGTCCTGGTGTAGCAGAAATGGAATTTAAAGAAAGACCATCTGACCCTGTTTTAGTATTCTGTTGTGATAAAACTGAACCTGGTGCATTTAACTTACCAGTATTCAGAATGTTTGCAGATCCATTTAACACTGCAGGACTTGTTATTGACCCATCATTACACGATGGATTCAAATTTGAAGTATTTGATGTTATTGAACACAGAAAAGTTATTTTAAACTGTCCTGAAGAAATGTACGATTTACTTGCATTAATCGGTTCTACTGGAAGATATGTAATTAAAAGAGTATGGAAGAAAAACGGTGAAATCGCATCTGCAATAAGTACTGAAAGATTAAACTTAATGGCTGGTGAATACGTCGGTAAAGATGACCCAGTATGTATTGTAAGAGCACAATCTGGTTTCCCTGCTAATGGTGAATGTGTAGATCCATTTGCATTCCCACACATGGTAAGTGGATGGATGAGAGGTTTCCAAGTAGCTAATGGTGAATTAATCGGACCAGTCGATTTATTCGATGACCCTGCATTTGACCCAACTCGTGAACAAGCTGCTAACATTGCATCTTACATCAGAAGACACGGTCCATTTGAACCTCACAGATTACCTGCTGAAGAAATGGAATATACTTCACTTCCTGGTGTAATGGAAAAATTAGAATCCAGATTTGAAGATATGGAATAAATCTAAAAGAGAATTTATTTTCTCTTTAATTTTACTTTTTTTTATGTGCAGTTATTATTGTAAAACTGTTTGAATTAACTGTAATTATACAATCATCAACATCAATGTAATAGTTTTTACCTTTTTTAGTTACTTTTGAGTTTTCTTTTTTTAATTTTGAGATACAATAGCTAACCGGTTCGCTGCGGATTTCTAAATTACTTTGTATTCTATCAATGCCCATTTCAGTAGTGTGAATTTTATCAATATTTTCTAAAAGTATCTTTTTATCCATTCAAATCCCTTCATTTAATTTTAATAACTATTTATTTATATGTTGATTGACTATTAAGTATTATGTCGTTTTTAAAATTCATTCTTAAAAATCCGTTCAGGAGAAAAACCAGTGCATTTTTAGCAATTGTCGGTATTGCAATTGGGATTATTGTTATTGTTGCTCTGGGAGGTATCACTGATGGACTGGTTAATACATTTGAAGATACAATACATGCAGGAGGAGCTGATTTCCAGATTTCAGGAAAAGAAACAGGAGATTCTGCATATGGAACAAACACAATTGATGCATCATGGACAGATAAAATATCAAATGTTTCAGGTGTTGAAGAAGCATATCCAATTTATGTTGTCCTCACGTCAGTTGGTGATGATTATATGAATACATTAATTGGTATTAATCCTGATGGTACTCAGTTGGCAGATATTTCAATGAAAGAAGGAAGATTATTTGAAAATAATGCTAATGAAGTTATTCTTGGTGAGATTTATGCTGATGATAATGGTTATAAAATAGGAGATAATATTGAAATTGACTCTGAAAACTTTGAAGTTGTTGGTATTTTTGAATCTGGTGATTCAAATATGGCTGGCGGAGTATTTACATCAATTTCAAAGGTCGGAGAACTTATGGATGATGAAGATTCAATTTCAAACATCTATGTAAAAGTGAATAAAGGTGAAGACCCACAAACTGTAGCAGATAGAATTGATGCTCAATATGGAGATAATATTACTACCATTACTTCTGTTATGGAAATGGAACAGATGGCCGACATGTTAAATATGCTTCAGGCATCAACATGGGCAATTTCACTTTTAGCTATTGTAGTTGGTGGATTAGGCATTATTAATACAATGCTTATGAGTGTATTTGAAAGAACAAGAGAAATTGGTGTTTTAAAAGCAGTTGGATGGTCAAATACTAAAATATTGACTATGATTGTTGGTGAATCGTTAGTTATTACAATAGTTTCAGCTATTATAGGTTCTTTAATTGGATTTTTAGCATGTACTCTTTTAGGTCCACAAATTGGAATAGAACCTCTTTTTACTCCAAAGATTTTCATACAGGCATTTTCAATTGCAATAGTTGTTGGAATAATTGGTGGTCTTTATCCGGCTATTAAGGCTGTTAGACTTCCTCCAACAGAAGCATTAAGGTATGAGTGAGGTGAAAACATGAATGCAGTAGAAATTAAAGATTTGTATAAAAGTTATGAAAATGGTAAAATAAAAGCATTAAATGGTGTTAATCTCACAGTTAAAGATGGTGAATTTGTGTCTATTATTGGTCCGTCAGGTTCTGGAAAATCCACTTTATTAAACATGCTTGGTGCATTGGATGTACCTGATTCTGGAAGCATTGAAGTTGCAGGTCAGAATCTTAATAATAGTAAAAAATTAAATGAATTTAGAGCCGAAAAAATAGGATTTATTTTTCAGTTACATAATTTAATTCCTAATATTTCTGTTGTAGAAAATATAGAAATTCCTATGTATACACAAAAATTATCTTCAAAAGAAATGAGGAAAAAAGCTTTGAAATTATTGGATGATGTTGGTCTTAAGGAAAAAGCAAAAATTTTACCAAATAAATTATCTGGTGGTGAACGTCAAAGAGTAGCAATTGCCCGAGCACTTGCTAACGACCCATCAATTATATTGGCAGATGAACCAACAGGGTCACTGGATTCCAAAACAAGTAGTAAAATTCTTCGTCAATTAATAGAGTTACATGAAAGTAAGAAAGTAACTCTTATAATTGTAACTCATGATATGGATGTAGCCAAACTTGCAAACAGAGTTATCGAAGTTTTGGATGGAGAAATAATTTCGGCGGGTGATGATTCATTAATTAACAGTAAAATAGATGTTTGAAATTAAATAAGTCCATGCAACATTCTTAAAGCATCAAGTAATCCGTGACTGTATTCAATACAACCGAATGCAGTCCTCATATCTTTTTTTTCAAGATAATATTTGGAATCATTCCAATAATCAATTGCTCTATCATAAACTTCTTTTTCTTTTCCTTCAAAAGTAATATCTGAAACCTGATTTAAGTTTCTTTCTAATTTTGCAATATCTTTTGCGATTTTTTCAGGACTTTCCAGTTCAGTCATTTAATTGCCTCCATACATGGAATATTCTTTGTCCAACAGTAAAATAGGATAAGACAACTAATATGTAAATAATATAAGTAAAGTAAATATCTCCAGCGAAGTATCCGATTAATGATCCAATCATTAAAATAATCATACGCACTGCTCGCTCTGCAATTCCAATATTACATTCAACACCTTGTGATTCTGCTCTTGAACGCACATAACTAACACAAATTGCTGAGTGAATTGCTAAAACACCTACAAACCAATCACAATATCCTCCAAATATTATTCCAATATAGATTATTGCATCTGCAAACCTGTCCATTGTTGAATCGAGAAATGCACCAAATTTGGATGATCTGTCATGATATCTTGCAACAGCTCCGTCAACAACATCTAAAAATCCTGAAAATAATATTGCTAATGTTGCTAAAATCAATAAATGCTTTGCAAATCCATAAGCTGCAAGTAATGCAACAAATGGTGAGATTACAGTAACAATATTTGGATTTATATTTAAATTTCGAGCAATAGGATTCAATATTTTTGTTAAAAATGGTCTTAAACTTTGAAGCATAGTTATATATAAAGATTTTATCTAATATAAATTTAAATGAAAATTATAAAAACAAGTATTGATGAAATTGATGAAAAAATTGTTAATGAAGCCATTAATGTTCTGGCAGATGGTGGGGTAATATTATATCCTACAGATACAATTTATGGTTTGGGTGCTAATATTTTCAATAACCGTGCTGTTAGAAGAATTTTTGAGATAAAACAAAGAAGTCTTTTAAAACCTCTTTCAATACTTGTTCGTGATGTTGAATCTATTGATTTAGTTGCTAAAGTTTCTCTTAATCAAAAGCAAATTCTTAATAAGTGTCTTCCAGGGCCTTATACTTTTATTTTAAAAAAAAGGAAAATTGTTCCAAGAGTTATTACCAGCGGTTCATCACATGTTGGTGTTAGAGTTCCGGATAATCTTTTAGCCTGTAAATTGGCAAGTATATTTCCAATAACCACAACCAGTGCAAATTTATCTGATGATGAAGTTTTACCTAATCCTTATGAAATTTTAGAACAATTGGGATGTGAAGTTGATTTGGTTATTGATGTTGGGGATTTAAATTCCAATAAACCTTCTTCAATTATAGATTTATCAGGATTTAAACCTAAAATAATAAGAAAATAGAGATTATTATAATCTCTTATATTTAATAACTATTAAACATCCAAATAGTAACATAATTATGGAAATAAGGGTTAGTTCATTTCCAGTTGCATGTTTTAAGAGGATATTTTTATTTTTACCAGATTTATTTTCTTTTTTCTCATCGTTGCTGTTTTCTGTTAAATTGTTTTCACTAGATTCTTTTTCTTTTTTGTCAGTATGATTATTATCTGTTGAATTATTGTTTTTATCGAACAATATTTCTGTTGTATTATTTTCTATTTTGGTATTATTTTCTAATGTATTTTCATTTGATGTGGTATTTTCAGTATTGTTTGTTATTGTTGATAAAATATCTCTAAATAAGACTTTATATGCAAAGAAATTTTGATGATTAGCTTCAGATGTAGATAAAATTTCAAAATCAAAAACTGCTTCGGTTGTATTGTTAATTTTTAATATTGCTCCATGATCTGGAATATATGTTTTCTTTGATGAGTTTTTAATCTCTTCAATCAGTTTTGGATCTACTCTCCATCCATTAAAATCATCACTAAAGTGCCATATGATATGTTGAGTTTTAATTTTATCTTCCATTGCAGTATTATAATGGTTGTAGAAAAATGTTTTTAAATAATTCCCAATATTTTCTCCATTTTTATTGTTTACTGCAGCACTTGTATTTTTAACACTAAATTCATCGCCTGTAACAGCTTCTTCCTGCATGTAATTTATACAATATCCGTTATATCCATCACTAAATGATATGTTGTAATGTCCATCTTCACTAGCTAATACTTTTTTTGTTCCACTATCTGCTGATAGTTTATTTTTTTCACTATCTATAAATATTTCATCTTCAGTATTATTTTGAGCAGATACTAATCCCATAGAAGAGGTAATTGTTAAAAATATAATTAATAAGTGTCCAATAGGTAATTTCAATTTTCTCACCTCGGTTTTTTGTAATATTTCCATTGTTGGTATGAGTATATAAAGTTTAAGTAACTAAAAGGTGACTTTTAATTGAAAACTTAAATTATATATTTTATAAAAATCAATTAATTATTATGAAAGTGTTGGCCAATTTTGAAGATAATCAAAAAATCTCATCAAACTCAGCTATTGATGATTTGTTAGGTGGAGGATTTGAAAAAGGAGTTATTACTCAGATTTTTGGACCTCCAAGTTCTGGTAAAAGCAATATTGCTTTATCTTTAGCAGTTAATGTTGCAAAAAACAATAGAAAAGTTATTTATATTGATACTGAAGGTGGAATATCTATTGATAGGATAAAACAAATCTCCGGACCTTATTTTTCAAATGTGGCTAATAATATTATGGTTTTTGAACCAACTACATTTTTACAGCAAACTGAAAACTTAAGATCAATTGATGTATGGCTTAAAAAACATCATGAAGAAGTTGATTTAATTGTTCTTGACTCAGCTGTTGCTCTTTATCGTGTTGATGACATGAAATCTTATAAATTAAGTAAAGAGTTAAGAAAACAAATACAACTTTTATCAAATATTGCACGCAGCTATGATATTGCAGTTGTTTTAACAAATCAGATTTACAATGCTTTTGATGATGAAGGCAATAATGATGTTAAGGCTGTTGGTGGAGATATTATTGCATATATCAGTAAAGTCATAATAAGTTTGGAACGTGCAGATAATGTTGATGAAAGGATTGCAACACTTATCAGACATAGAAGTATTGCTGAAGGAAGACAGGTTATATTTTCCATTACTTCACAGGGAATTGTTTAAGATAGTTTTATTAATTATAAAAAATATATATTTTTTTGGATTTTAGTGTGATATTATGAGAGATAATGATTTTGATATTAAAAACCCTAAAAAAAAGTTTAAAAAAACAGAAAGGGTTCCACCAAAAGGTTATGATTGTGCTAATGATTTTTTTGAAGAAATGTATTTAGACAAGGAAATGATTTGGATGGGTCAAAATACAAATCATTTACATGGAGATATTATAGCTGATGCAATGATTGAAGCTATTAAAAAAAAGGAATATTGTAAATATCCTGCTCCTGAAGGTTTCTCAGAACTCAAACAATTAATTTTGGAAGATTTGGGTTTTGAAGATTTAGAAGTTTTATTAACTGCTGGTGCAACAGAATCATTATATTTATGTATGCAGGCTTTATTAGAGCCTGAAGATAATGTAATTTTATCCGACCCAGGTTACTTTATTATTGGAGACTTTGCAAACAGATTTGCTAATGATGTAAGATATGTCCCTGTTTATTATGATGAATGTAACTATAAATTAACTCCGGAACTTCTTAAAGAGAATATGGATGAAAATACTCGTATGGTAATTTTAATTGATCCATTAAATCCATTAGGTTCTTCATACACTGAAGATGAACTTAAAGAATTTGGTGAAATTGCAAAAGAAAATGATTTATATTTAATACATGATGTTACCTACAAGGATTTTGCAAGACAACATTTCCATATGGAGAATTATGCGCCCGGTCAGACATTAACAATTTATAGTTTTTCTAAAATATTTGGAATGGCAGGTTTAAGAATTGGAGGAGTTATATCTTCAAAACCAATTATTGATGCTTTAAAAAATGCTGTTGTAAATGATTTGGGTGTTAATATTATTGCTCAATATGGTGCAATAGCTGGTCTTAAATCAAAAGACCAGTGGATGGATGAAATACGTGAAATTTCATTTGAAAACCAAAGATTAATTAAAGAAATGGTTGACCCTATTGAAGGAGTATTTTTACCAGTTTATCCATCAGATGCAAATATGATGGCTGTAGATTTATATGGTGCAGGTATTAACCCTAAAGATATGGCTAATTATTTAATTGAGAAAAAATTATTCACAAGAGAAGGTGAATACACTTCTGAAGAATTTGGAGACAGATATTTACGTATAAGTTTCTCAATTCCAACAGAAGAAATTAAGGTTTTCTGTGAAGAATTCCCAAAAGCTGTTGAAGCTTTAAGAACAAAATAAGGTTAATGATATGAGATTTAGATATCATCAACCTGTTCCTGATTTTTACAAAATTGAAAATCCAAAAAATCCTAAAACCATCATCAAAGATAATATTTTAAAGGAATTTATAGATATTGTTATTGCATCAAATTTTGTTGGATTAAGTTATTCTAAACTAAGTGATGAGTTTAAAAAGGAATGGAAAATAGATTGGGATAATATTATAATCTTAAAATATGTGATGTCTCATGATATATTAAAAATGAATCCTTCAAAAGAAAAATGCCAATTAATGGATGAGGAATTTCAGGAAGTTGGCATTAAAGCATTTGCACTTGCAGATGTTTTAAGAGAATTCGGATTTGAGGCAGATTTAATTAATCCTTTAGATGATCGTGTAAGCTTAAGAGCAATAGCCATGCAGTCAAATGATGCAGTAATAACAAGAAGTAATATGTGTATGTTTAAAGAAGGTTTAAACATTGGATTTTTCATGATTAAAACATCAATTGAAAATTTACCATTTAAAAAAGAAAATGACATGTTATGGGTTTCCCATTACTGTTCAACATGTGGAGTATGTGTTGACAGATGTCCTGAAAATGCATTTGATGAGGATGGAAAATTTTTAAGAAAATTATGCACTGCTCACCGCGAAGGATGCAGTAAATGTATTGATTTATGTCCTTTTTATAAAAGAGGTTATGATAAAGTTAAAAAAAGATATGGGAGAATGAAAAATGAATGATAAAATAGCTTTGGTTTCATGTAGTGGATTAAGTCCATTAGGTTTGGTTGTAAGAGCAGCCAGTGTAGAACTTGCACTTGAAAATGAGAATATTGTTGCAGCATGCATTACAGAATATTCAGCACAACCTAACAATTGTTCACCAATTTTGGAAGATGCAAAAATTGTTACAATAACTGGTTGTGGAGATGATTGTGCATCAGTTATATTGAATGACAAGAATGTTGATGTTGTTAAAAATATTTCAGCAGATATTATTGTAAAAACTTATGATTTAAATCCATTAGATGCTGTTAGATTAGATGAAGATGGTGAAAAATCTGTAGATGTATTAAAAAAATATATTCTAAACGAACTTGAAAATATTTAAAAAAATAAGGTATGAGAATAGTTATTAATCAGAAAGATAATAATATTCTCCTTTTTCTTTTTGTTCACGATCTTTGTAACTGTCGAGTTTATTTACTCTAGGTCTTTTTGTTTCTTTATCTCTTCTAAAGGTAATATTTAGATTGCCTAAAAATTCGTTCATAGCACTTCTTAAATCAGTTGGTTTTGATGCATGACCATTTAAACCAGGAACACCATCAAATACCATTGCTCTATCAGAGATATAATCAATAAATACAATATCGTGATCAACAATAAGTGAAGCAGCATTTCTACTTTCAATCATTTTACGTATGACTCTTGCAGAGACTAATCTTTGTTCAACATCTAAAAATGCTGTCGGTTCATCGAAAAGATAAATTTCAGCATCTTTTGATAGTGTTGCAGCTATAGCTAATCTTTGAAGTTCTCCTCCACTTAATCCTTTAACTGGTTTGTCAAGCATTTCATCCAGTGCTAGTGGTTTCATTATTTCACTTTCAAAGATTTTACTGCCGAAACTTGGTGCATTCATATATAAAAAGTCACTTACACTACCTTCAAAGTCTGATACGATATACTGTGGTTTGTATGCAATTTCTACTTCTTCATCAACTTCTCCGCTTGTTGGTTCATCTACTCCAGCTAATATTTTAGCAAAAGTTGTTTTTCCAATACCATTTGAACCAAATGCAGTTACTATTTCATCGTAATATATTTCTCCTTCATCTGCACTTAATTTGAATCCGTCATAATCTTTACTTAAATCAGAATAACTTGCAAGGGGGTCTCCTTCATCTTCTGGAGTTGGTGGTCTTATTGTAAATTCAATAGGATTTTTTCTAATTCTAACATTTTCCTCTGCTAAAAATCCATTGATGTATGCATTTATTCCTAAACGAACACCTTTTCTTCCGGAAACTACACCGTATCCTCCAGGAGATCCGTATAATATATGGACATTGTCAGATAATGCGTCTAATGTTGCAAGGTCGTGTTCAATTACTAAAACACTTTTTCCTTCATCAGCAAGTGATCTTATTACTTTTACAGCATTTAATCTTTGAGAAACATCAAGCCAGGATGTAGGTTCATCAAAGTAGTAGAAATCTCCTTCTCTTAAGACTGTTGCAGCTATTGCAACTCTTTGAAGTTCTCCTCCACTTAGATTTTCCATATTTCTGTCTAAAACATTTTCTAATTGAAGTTCTTTTGTTACATAATCAAGTTTATCTCTTTCATTAACATTTGTAAGCAAATCTTTAACTTTGCCTTTTACAACTTTAGGAAGTTTATCAACCATTTGAGGTTTTAAAATAGCTTTAATTTTGCCTTCAGAGAGGTCTGTAAAGTATTTTTGAAGGGATGAACCTTTATAATATTCAATAACTTTATCCCAGTTGTCAGAAGGATTATCAAAGTCACCAAAATTAGGTATTAAACTTCCGGATAAGATATTCATGATTGTTGATTTTCCAATACCGTTAGGTCCTAAAAGTCCAAGTACTGTTCCTTCTTCAAGGCTTGGAAGTCCAAACAATTCAAATTGATTTTGTCCAAATCTGTGAATTGGTTCTCCTGCAGCTTCAGGCAAATTAATAATTGTAATTGCATCAAATGGACATCTGTTAGTACAGATACCGCATCCTTCACATAATTCTTCAGATATCAATGGTTTTTTACTATCTTCATCAATTACAATGGTATCTTCATCCATTCTCACACCGGGACAGTAATTGATACAAAGATAATCACATTTTTTAGGTTGACATCTGTCTTTATCTAAAATTGAAATACGAGTCATTATTATCTCCTTAAAATATAATCATTAATAATTTTGTTAATTCTATTTAATTAAATTTTGTAAAATTTGAATTTTGACTCTTTTCAAAATCTTTGTGGTGAAATTTTATCTAATGATGCAAGAATACCATGACCTCTTCAAGGTCGTGGATGAATTGCATAAATGAGATTGAGTTAGATAGGATTGGATGATTACTC
>CADAAJ010000066.1 GCA_902785855.1 uncultured Methanobrevibacter sp.
TTTTTGCTGTTTTCTCACCAATACCTTCAACTTCTTGAAGTTCATTTTCACTAGCATTAAATACACTTGAAACATTTCCAAAATGTTCCAATAACGCTTTTGCATTAACTGGACCAATATTAGGCAGAGATTCAACAATAAACAACTGTTGTTCCATCATTGTAACTGGTTTTTTATCTGTTCTAATGGAAATAGGTACTTTTTCACCATTTTGCTCACGTATTGCAATTCTTTTAATCATTGCTGCTGTATCTTGTGAATTTCTTGTTGGAATTATACTTATTCCAAAATCAAGTGCAAGTGATGCAATAGACCCCCTAATAGCATTTGGATTAATCATCCCATTATATAAATCATCCCCTTCAAGAATAATAAGTGGTTTTTTAAACTCTTCTGATAATTCCCTAGCCTGTTTAAATAATCTTTTATCAATAATTGAACTTACAAAATCCCCAGCAGTTTTTCTTTCAATAACAACCTCATCACTTACCTGATAATCTCCAACAGCCATAGAATTGATTTTAACATCAATTTCCATTTCAGATAAATGTCTAATAACCTTTGAATTTCCTTCTCTTGAGTCTGCATATACTACTGGAAGATTTTCTTCTTCTTTTTTAGGCTTATCAATTACTTTAATCTTTTTTTCATCATCCATTCTTTGAAGTGCTGTTTCATTTAGTTCTTTTAATACTTCGGGATCAATCAATTGATTTTTCATGTTATTTTCTTTTCTAATTGAAGACCAGAAGTACCCTTCATCACGAGTTCCTTCTGTTACTAAAACTTTAACACGACCTGTTCTTTTACGACCAGTTCTTCCCCTTCTTTGAATCATTCTAACTTCTGAAGGTACAGGTTCATATAAAACTACTAAATCAACAGCAGGAATATCAATACCTTCTTCTGCCACACTTGTTGAAAGTAATACATCATATTCCCCAATTCTAAAGGATTTAATAATTGCTTTTTGTTCTTTTTGTGTAAGTCCTTTTTCTCCATCTTTTGCAGCTTGTCCAAAGAATTTAACTGATTTAATTCCTTCTTTTTCTAGTTTTTGATGAATCATTTCAAGTGTATCACGATATTGTGTAAATACAATTATTTTAGATGATGATTCATCATTTTTATCATCAAAACGTGTGGTTTTAAGTTTTGTCTGTCCTTCATCACCTAATTCCTGTTTTAGAATTTTTGTAATTTCTCGAAGTTTTGGATGTTCCCAACCATGTTTTTCAGCATTACGAGCAAGTTTAATTGCTCTTGCAAAGTTGTCATCCCACATCAATGATTTTGCTGCTTTGGTTTTTTTCTTTTTCAGTCTAGCAACATATTTATTGAAAGTTTGAATACCCTGAGTTTCTATTAATTCCTGTGCATGTTGAATATTGATAACTGCACTTAAAATTGAAATAGCTTGAAACATATCTTTTGAGGGATTAGATGACCTTGCAATTTCACCCTGAACTCTTCCTCTTGCTTTTAATATGTCTAATTTTGTAACTGAAACTGTTTTAATTATTCCCATATTTTTTAATGCTTTGAGCCTTACTTTTAAAGATTTATCAACAGATTTTTTAATCTTTTCAAGTTCCTTACTCATCTTTACTCTAATCCAATCAATTTCTACAGGATTAAAATAAGGTTTTACATCAGGATCTTCTTCTGTTTTAACAACAATGTTTTGAATATATAGATTTTCACATACTTCTTTAATTTTATATTTATCTGAACCTGGAGAAGCAGTAAGACCTAAAATTAGATTAAATCTGGATTCCTGAACATATCTTGATGCTAAATACACATAGGAATATGAGCCAACACCATGGTGACATTCATCAAATACTATTAATGAAACACTGCTTAAATCATAACGTTTGTTTAACAAATCAGATTCAACTGTTTGAGGTGTTGCACAAATAATCCTTGATTCTTCCCATCTTTTAATTCTATCATCAGTTTTAATAGCTCCTGTGATTGATGAACAGGGTACTGTTAGAAATTCCTTAAAACTTTCTTCATGTTGAATTGCCAATGGTTTTGATGGTGCAAGAACAAGAACTTTAGAATTTTTAACTTTATGAAGCCTATCAGCTGCTACTAAAATAGCTACAATTGTTTTACCTAATGCTGTAGGTGCAACAACCATAGTGTTTCCTTTTTTTAAAACATCCCCTGCAAGAATCTGCTGATAAAGCCTTGATTCAATTGCATCTTTTTTTAATAATGGATGATTAATATAACTAGACATGATAAATACCTAAACCCTATTATTTATATTAACATTTCATTCGAATATATTAATAAATTATCAAAGAGCATTTGAAAACAAATATAATTATAAATCAAAAGCAAGTGATTTGTATTTAGTGGCAGCTTCACCAATTGCAATTACCATCTCACAATCCAAATTCATAGCTTTTTTAAGACCATCTCTAACTTCTTGTTGAGATGCACCAAGAGTTCCCTTTTTTTCAAAGTCATCTAAATGATTTAAAAATATTCTATCGTTAAATTTAGGATTAGCCTTTAATTTTTCAAAAGCAATTTTTTGTGATGCAACAGATGCAGGAACAACAAATTTGGAAAATTTTAAAACACTATTAAATATATCCAAATCACCAGGATATCCTGATTCAGATGATATTGTTATAACGGTCGTAAAATCACCAACCAATTTTTTGAATTCTTTTAAAACAGTTTCAACACCTGCAGGATTGTGTGCATAATCTACATAAATAACTTTGCCTTTCACATCACAGACTTTTTCCATTCTTCCACTAACACCAGTAAAACTAGCAATTGTCGGCAATATTTTATCATAAGGCAAATTTAAGAATTTATGTGCTGCGATAATAACACCAGTTAAATTATATACATTATGAAGTCCATCTACACCCATTTTAACAGTTAATTTTTCAGATGGTGTGTGTAAATCAAATGTTCTGTTAGGTAAATCAACATTAGTAGCAATATAGTCAACTTGAGGAGTAGTTACGCCACATTGACAGAAATAATAACCACAGCCTGAAATAATTTCCTTAACAGCAACTTCCCTTCCACAAACACATTCTTTCATACCTATAGAATCTGGAAGCTCGTCAACACCAAATGTAATTACTTCACCTTTATAGTCCAAATCTCTCAAAAGACCTATTATTGTAGGATCGTGACCATTAACAATTAAAGGACCATCTCCTAATTCCTGAATAAATTCTCCTTTAACTTTAGCATATTCCATAAAACTTCCCAAATCTTTTAAATGGTCAGGAGTGATATTTGTAATTAATCCTGCTTGTATTGAAGAGTTATTAACAATTCTTCCAACAGTACCCGGAACTCCAAATGTTCCAACTTCCAAAATACCAACATCACCATTTAATCTTGATTGCAAAATAGGAATGAACTCAGCATTTCCCTGCATACCTTCCAATTCATGTTCACAAGGTTTAATACCATTATCATAAGCAATTTTTTTAAGCAGTGTTGTGGTTGTTGTTTTACCATTTGTACCTGTTATTCCAAATACCGGTTTATCCGGGTTAATCATATCAATAACATCCTGAAGAGACATTATAGGTTTAGTCGAATTTTTAATTAAATCTGAATCTTTGGGTAAACTAGCCGGAGGAATTATATAATCTGATTTTTCAAAAAAAGCTTCTGGAGTGTTACCATAATAAACTTCAATGTCATAACCTTCAAGGGACTTTGCAAATCTGCAGTCTTTTTTAAATGATAAATCAGTCCCAATAACATTATATCCTCTTTGTTTAAGAATTCTTGCTATTAAATTACCATTTGCACCGCAAACTCCAATAACACCAAAAGTTGTATTTTTATTCATATTTTTTACTCCCCCCATCTAATCCTTTCATGATTTTTTCAACAGTTGTTAATCTATCATATGCAATAAGCGGACCCATGTGAAGAATTATGTCACCAGGTTTTGAATATTTGAAAGTTTCACTGGCGGCAATTTCTATATTCTCAACAGCCACTTTAATAATATTTGGATTGGTAATTGCATCCAGAATCTCTTGAGCTGCACTCATTTCCACTTCCTGTGTAACTTCATTAAATCCACTTGCAATTACTGCTTTAATATCATAATTACTAATTAAATTTCCAACTTCAGATTTATCTCTTAAAGATAATGTATCAAAATGGTCTAAAAATAATACAACACTTTCATCCTTAAAGTAGTCAAGAGTAATTTTCATTCCATCATACAAAAATGCGGAGTCTAAAATAACCTTTCTACCATTATATTCTCCTACATCTTCCATGTGAGCAGGTAAACCTTTAAATTCAGTTAATGCAGCAATAATATCATTTTTATCAATCCCATATGTAAGTGCCAATGCACTTGCTGCAACAGAATTTTCAAAAAAGTAACTCATCATGTAGAAGGGAGTAGTAAAAGAATCATTATTATAACTAACAGTTAATGAACTATCACCAACACTACCTTTAAAATCAACATCTTCATCTAAGGCATAATATAATGCATCGTCTCTTTGAGAATTTATGATATCAAAACAGGAGTAATTGGCAATAAATGTTTCGCTCATTTTTTCTAAAATTAATTTTCTTTGTTGATATTTTTCAAGAGAACCACCAAATTCAGATAAATGATCTTCTGCAACATTAGTTAAAAGACCAATTTTAATATCTAATCTATTTAACAAACCAATTGTTCCATGAGGCAATTCAAAAATAGCAATATCACAATTTTGAGCTTTACCCTTTACAATACCATCAATAATAGCTTCTGAAACTAAATTATTTACCAAAGAAGAACATGACCATACATTATAACCTGCCTGTTTAAAAAGACTAGTAGTAATGAAAGTTGTTGTAGTTTTGCCCATAGTTCCAGTAATTCCAATAATATCTACCGGAATTAAATCATTTACAATTTTAGAGAAATCTTCATTTGTTAAAATTTTTAAATTTGAATTGGATATCATTTTTGCTATTGGTGCGGATTCAGGTAATGTAGGAGGCATATAAACTCCATCAAAACCATCAATAGATGGATTAGAATTTCCCAAGTCTAAAGTAACTCCTTCTTTTTCCATTTCAATTAAACTTCTCTGGAATTCTATTTTAAACTCAGAAATATCTTTTAAATCAGTGATTACAACATTATGATTTAAATAATTAAGTAATCTAGCTACTGGTCTACTAGCATTTCCAGCACCAACAATCAAATAGTTCATGATAAATTCCTCTCTAATTTATTAGTAGTTTAATTTATGATTTTTATTAAATTTAATAGTTTGTGAAAAAAAATAAAAAAAAGATTATACATGTTTAATATTTGTATAATCAGAAATTTCAGTGTTAATTGTACATAAATCATTGATATTTAAATCATGTACATTATCATGACCTGTGATTCTTGCAAATGTTTTAATCTCTTCAGTTGAAACTCTCAAATAATTTTCAACCCTTTTTGCAGAAGCTTCGATTTTAAATCTTTCACGATATTCCTCATTTTGAGTTGCAACACCAACAGGACAGTCTCCAGTATGACATATTTTATACTGTTGACAAGCAGCAGCAATTAAAGCAGCAGTACCAATAGCTACAGCATCAGCACCCATTGCCAAAGCTTTTGCAAAATCAGAAGATACACGCAATCCACCGGTTATGTTTAAAGTAATATCACTTTTATGATCATCTAAATAAGTCCTGGCTCTACTTAAAGCATAAATTGTAGGAACTGAAGTTGAATCCCTAATAAGCATAGGACTAGCTCCAGTAGAACCTCCCCTACCATCAATTGTTATAAAATCAGGTTTTGCATGTAAAACATAATCCAAATCATCTTCAATTCTTCCAGCAGCAAATTTTAAACCAATTGGTCTTCCTTCTGATTTTTTCCTTAAATATGCAACTAATTCTTTTAAATCATCTTTAGAATTAACTTCAGGAATAGTGGCTGGTGAATGAATATCTTCTCCTAAAGGTTTACCTCTTATCTCAGCAATCTCAAGAGTAACCTTTTCACCCTGCAGTTGACCTCCAAGACCAGGTTTTGTAGATTGACCTATTTTAATATCAATAGCATCTGCATTTTTTAAATTTTCATCAGTTGCAGAATATTTATTTGGAACATATTCAAAAATGTATTTATAAGCATTTTCCATTTCATCAGGTAAAATACCACCTTCACCACTTGATTGTGCAGTTTTAACTCCAGCACTTCCTTTTGAAAGAGCAATTTTAGTTTCTCTTGAAAGAGCACCAAAAGACATGTGGGCAATATAAATAGGACTTTCAATTATTAATGGTTTTTTAGCATTTTTACCAATAATTGTCTGTGTATTAACTTCAACATCAGATTCAAGAGGCTGAGGATTTAACTGATTTCCCAAAATTAAAATATCATCCCAGTTAGGCATTGGTAATTCAGTATACATTGCTGCAACAATCGATTCACCAGATATAGCCATTTGATGTATTGTATCCATTTGCCTTATATCTTTATCACTTTTAGCAAAATCTTTTGGATAAGATAAATCAGAATCTTCAGTTTTAACAGTATTTTTTGTTTCAGAGCTTTCTAACTCAACAAAATTTGATAAATCTTGTTTACAAACAGGACATTCACCTAAATTTTTTAGCAAAATACCTGTTGATTCTTCATTGTGAATGTGGCCACAAATAATACATTTGTAAATCATATTCTCACCTAAAATAGATATTTTAAGTAAGACAGTAATAAATTTTTTTAAAATTCTATAAAAAAAAGAGTAAAAAAAGAAAACTTATTCAAATTGAATAAGATTTTCTACATCATTATAAACAACATCAAGTCCACACATTGACGGAACATAGTTTGCAGCTTTTGCAGAATTAACTCCAATTACTTCAAAACCCATCTCTTCAATAGGAGCCACTACCATACAAGTATCACAAACAATATTTCCACCGGCACTTTCAATTATTTCAGTGAATCCCATTCTATCAGCAGTAGCTTTTACACTGACAGAAGTACAAATCCATAATTTATTTTTAATAGTTTTGCCTTTAACTATATTGGCTACCTGTTTAATTTCTTCAAGAGATGCATGAGGACATCCAAGACAAATTAAATCTGCCTGTTTATCAGTTGTTGTTAAATTTTGACGAGTTTCCTGAATTTCTTTATCAGAAATAAACATGATATCTTCAACATCATGTTTATTTGCAATATCTGCTTCAGGAGTAACATCTTCAACATGATAAAGAGCAACTGAACCGGAAGATGCTAATGCTGCTCCTAATGTTTTTAAATCATTGTTATTAGGAACGTTATTTAATTTAAAATAAGGAACTCCGCTACCAACAACTTTACCAATAATATATCCTAATGCTCCGAAATCAGCACCACTTAATTCAGTGGTAACATCAACAATAAGATTAGCTTTTCTATTTTCTTCTAAATGAAAACCATATAATGGAGTTTTACCAACAATTGCTGCTGCAAGTGCTGCAGGACCACCTTCACGATTTGTACGAGCACCAATAACTGAATTAACATAAGCAACAGCAGATGATTCAGACCATGATACGTGGTCTCTGAATCTTGGAACATTACCTACCAAATATGGAGTACATGTACATGTTTTAGAAATTCCCAAATCCGCATAAGCATCAACAATTTGATTTTGTTTTATTGCAAAATATTCTGGAAAACCTAACTTTTCCCAATTATCCAAATCAGTTCCAGGCGGATTTAATGAAGCATTAATAGTAGCTTTACCACTACCATCACGAGCTAAGTCTTCAAGATATTCTAAACCTGCATCACCAATAGTTTTATAAGAAACACCGGATACCTGAGCAGAAGTAATATCAACTAATTTAGAAGCACCATAAATATCACCTAATGCAACTAAAATGTCCATACTTTTTCTAATAGTTTCTCCTGCTTCACCATCACACATTTCTTGTTCTTTTTTTGTTAAAAACATATTAATCATTATTTAATTGATATTCAACCATTTCATCAACAAGATGTAAAAAATTATCCTTGCTTTCATAAGGTATCATTGCACCTGCTGCAACATCATGTCCTCCACCCTGACCTCCAAAATTGTTTGAAGAATCCTGTAGAGCACGTCCCAAGTTTACACCATTTGCAACCATTTCTCTGGTAGTCCTACCTGAAATTTTAATATCATTATGAAGTCTTGACATTCCAATAACAGGTTTAGACTCATCCAACAATTCAACAGATAATCCAATACTAGCAATAGTACCCATAACAGATTTCAATACTTTATCTTCTGAGTACAAATATTGAATGGAATTTAATTGTTCAGCACCATTCTTTTTAATCCATTCCAAACCTTTAACTATTTGGTCTCTGTATTGGCGTTGTAATCTTAAAGCTGCATCAAGAGCCTGGTCTTTTTCACCAAGTGCAATACTTAATCCAAGGCCTTGCTTTTTATTTTTACCACAAGCATCAAGAATATAAGAATATTCTTCCAAATCACGAAGAATAGGAGTTAATTTAGGAACAGTATAACAATCTCCAAAAATGTCCGGATTAATTGTAACAAGAGCTTCTTTTAGTAAATCTTTTTCTTCATCTTCAAGATCAGTGAATTTAATACCATAAGATAAATTCATTTTTTCTAAAAATTCACGAGCTCCGTCCAAATCACCACTAATTCCTGGAAGAGGAGGTGAAAATGTATATGCAAGAGATTTAAAAATAGGTTCAGAAGATTTAGAAACAATTTTTAAACCTTCATGAACTTCCAAATTACCAGATTCCAAAGCATCATCAAGTATTAATTTATTAACACCAGTGAATCCACCTTGGCCTTGCATATCACCAAAAGCTCCAATTAAAGCATAATATGCTAAATGTTTTTTATCTAATTCACGAACAGCTAAATAAGCTGAACCTGCACCACATAAATCTTTACTACCATCAATTTCAAATAAATGTGGATTAATGTGAACTACATTACTTTCTGATTCAACATCATTAATTTGATGATGATCTGCAATTATAACATCATGCTTATAAGAATTAAATTCCTTTACAAAAGAACTTCCCATATCAGAAAAGATAAATAAATCATATTTTTCACTTCTTAATTGATTTACAATATCTTCTTTAAGACGAGGAATTAATGTAGTATGAAACTGCACGTCCTCTTCAACCAAAGCATTAGCTATAACTGCTGCAGCTGAAATTCCATCAGCATCGTTATGAGAAATTAATCTTATAACACTATCCTTTTCAATGTGCTCCTTAAGCACATTAGTAGCTTCATTAGCTCTATTTAACAAGGAGTGCTGCTTCTTTTGGATTATATCTCCAACCTTCTGGTAATGCACCTTCACTTACATAGTAAGCAGATAATCTTCTAATTCTAGCTTCAATAATAGTTAAACCTCTTTTAGAATGTAAATCTTTAGGATTTTCATCTAAGTGGTCTCTAATATTTACTGCTCTTTTAATTAAGTTTAATAAATCTTCTGGATATTCTCCAGCTTGGTCATTTCTTTTTAAAATTTCAGTGATTCTTTCACCAGTTACATCTTTAACTGATGGAATACCATATTGATCTCTTAAGATAATACCAATTTCAGAAGTACTTTTACCTTCTCTGTTAAATTTTAAAATCATTTCTTCAATTTCTTCATCACTATAAGTTACCCATTCTGGTCTTGCCATAATATAACCTCTTAAAATTTTTAAATAAGCCCAATAAGTATAAAATTAATCTTTAGAAGAATACCATTTGATAAATTTCTCTAAAGAATTTTTTCTATGTGAAAATTGGTTTTTTTCATCAGTTGTAAGTTCACCAAAAGTCTTATCTTCACTTGGAACATAAAAAATTGGATCAAAAGCAAATCCTAAATCTCCTTTTTCTTCAACTGCGATTTCACCTTTGACCTTGCCTAAAAAGATCTTGGGCTCAGAATTGGGGGCACAGTACCCAATAACTGACCTGAATTCGGCCATCGGTTAATAACTTTAAAATTCCCTGATTACCAATAGTATCTTGAACATAATGTGAATATGTTCCAGGAAATCCATTTAAAGCTTTAATGAATAAACCAGCATCTTCAACAATCACAGGTTTGTCAAGTTTACGACAAGCATATTTTGCACCTGACATAGCCACTTCCTCAAGAGTTCCTTGAGGTTCTGTGTAACCTAAATCAATATGCTCTAAGTTAATGTCATAATCTTTGAAAATATTCTCTGCTTCTATAACTTTATGTTCGTTACCAGTTATAAATGTTATCATAATATTAATTATGATTAAAATTTTTTATATACTTAATGTGTATATCTTCCACGAGATTCAATATCAGATATCGTATTAATTATTGAATCATCATTATAACCATCTAAAACACAATTAAAATATTTTACAGCAAGATTATAATCTATACTTTGTAAAGCCTTCTTAAGAACAAGTAAATCAACAGCTTTATCCTCTTTTAATTGAGAATAACGACCCAAACCAAAATCTATGAAAACTAATTTATCATCACAAAGCATGATGTTTGATGTTGTAATATCACCATGAATAATATCTGCAGAATGAAGTTTTGAAATTTCCGAACCAATTTTAAAAGCTAAATCTTCATTAATAACATCTTTAACCATTACTCCATCAATTTCTTCCATTAAAATTGATTTATCTGAAAGATTTATATCATATAATATTGGAGTTCTCACACCGGCTCTTTTTGCATCAGACAATAGCTTAGCCTCTTCTTTAGTTCTTGCTTTTCTGATTTTATTATCAATTTCGGGAATTCTGTAACTTTTTGGAATTCTATCCTTTAAAACAGCTTTTTCACCTAAATAACTACTTTTAACAATGTTTGACTCAGCACCTTTTGCAATTAAATCATCTGATAATTTTAAATATGATTTTGAATTATCAATCCATGGAATATCGACTTCATCAGTTCTAAATTTTTGAATAATGCCTGTATCTGATAAATCCATTGGTCCAAATTCCTTGCACATTAAAAGTCCTAACCATGCTATCATAACTCCATTATCACCACAAAGTTTCATTTCAGGCATGTGAAATTTAGCACCATGCTCTTCAGACATTGTTTTAAGCATTTCACGTAATCTGGAATTAGCTGACACTCCCCCACATAACATTACTTCATCTTTTTGGGTATGTGATAATGCACGTTCGCTAACTTCCACAAGCATAGAAAAAGCAGTTTCCTGAAGTGAAAAACAAATGTCTTCCATAGGAATACCTTTTTCTGCCTGTCTTAATGCAGCAGATAATAATCCTGAAAATGAAAAATCCATACCTTTTACAACATAAGGTAAATCAATGTAAGAACCTTTTTTTGCCAATTTTTCAATGACTGGACCGCCAGGATGGCCCAAACCTGTTTCACGTCCAAAATGATCAAGGCAGTTTCCAATAGCAATGTCGAGTGTTTCACCAAAAATCCTATATCTTCCGCTTTCATATGCTATAACCTGACTATTACCTCCACTTACATAAAGAGATACAGGATTAATAGCTCCAGTATCAAGTTTACCCACTTCAACATGACCAATACAATGGTTAACACCAATAATAGGTTTATTCAAAGATAAAGCTAAGCTTCTAGCTGAAGTTGCAACAATTCTTAAAGCCGGACCTAAACCAGGACCCTGAGAAAAAGAAATTAAATCAATTTCATCATAATTAAGACCAGATTCTTCAATAGCTTGAGGAATTAATTTAGGAATCCAGTGCGCATGGTGTTCAGCAGCTAATCTTGGATGAATTCCACCTTCTTCAGGGAATAATTGTTTTCCAGCCATGGCTAGAATATTTCCTTCATCATCTACTATACCGACACCTGTTTTTTCTGCAGTTCCTTCAATTCCTAAACTTATCAAGATAATCAACTAAAAATAATTTTAAAATAAGTATATTGATTATATTATATAATAATTTCCAATTAGAGAAATTAAAAAGTTAATTTACTATATTAATTTTAAATAGAAATTTAATTTTACCCCAAATATTTTAAATTTAAAAAACAAATTATAAATTAATATATTTCATTAAAAAAAATAGGTGGAAAAGAATGATTGATGGGATTAAAACATATGGGTCAACCGAATTAATCGAAAAATTACAAGAATGTGACGATTCAGTATTTTTACTTACAATTGGAACAACTGAAACTTCAAAAATTGAAGGAATATCTGGAGCAGGAGCAACTGCTGAATTAACAGAATATACTCCTGCTGCAGATGTTGAATTTTTAGTTTTGGGAGAAGTTAGATGTACTGATACTGCTGCAGAAACTGTAGTTGATGGAGCTGCAGCACCAACACCTGCAAGACTCACAAAAGCAGCATTACAACTTGCAAATATTCCATTTGTTATAATTGATGCAGGTTCTAAAATCAAACCCGATGTAGAGTATATCAGTTTTGGACAGGAATATGGAAGAGATATTAGAACAGGAAAAGGAATTTTAAATCCATTAGAAATTTTTGAAAATGGAAAAGATTTAGGTTTGGAATTATCTCAAAGACATGAAATGCTTATTATCGGTGAAAGTATACCTGCAGGAACAACAACAGCGCTCGGAGTTTTAAAAGCATTAGGTTATGAAGCTAATGAAAAAGTTAGTGGAAGTATGCCTCACAATCCACATGATTTAAAATCAAAAACAGTAGATGAAGGATTAAAAAATGCTGGAATAACACCTGGTGAAGCTGATGCAATGCAAGCTATTGGAGCAGTAGGTGATCCAACATTACCTGCTATTGCAGGACTTGTATTAGGTTCCGATATTCCAATCATCTTAGCTGGAGGAACTCAAATGGCTGCAGTATGTGCAATTATAAAATCTGTACAGCCTAGTTTTGATTTTTCAAGAATTAACTTAGCTACTACAGTATTCGTTGCTAAAGATGAAACTGCCGATTTATTTGGAATTTTAAATCAAATTGATGACAATATTACAGTCAATGTTGTTGACCCTAACTTTGAAGAATCCGAACATGAAGGATTAAAAAATTATTTGACCGGCTTTGTTAAAGAAGGTGCTGGAGCTGGAGGAGCAATGTTTACAGCACTTGTTTTAGGAAATTCCGTTGAAAAATTAAGAAAAAAAATAGAAAAAGTTTGTAAATAGAGATTTTCTCTCTAATTTACATTTTAAAATAAATGAGCCATTGAACCAACAAATACTATAATACCAATCGCCCAACAATAATAAGAAAATATATCTAAATTTCTATTTTGAACTAAGTTTAACATCCATTTAATAGCTAAATATCCTGATATTATAGCTGCTAAAAATCCTAAAATAACAGGCAAGAAATTAACATCTAATGCAGAACCTATATCCTTAGCTTGAATTAAAAATGCGCCTAAAATAGCTGGTATTGATAATATAAAACTGAATTTAGCTGCAAATTCTTTATCCAAACCGGCAGTAAGACCTGCTGCAATTGTAGTACCTGAACGGGATAACCCAGGCAATATTGCACATGCTTGACCTACACCCATTATTAATGCTTCTTTTTTAGTTATATTATCATAATTAATTTTACCACTGGCCATTCTTTGAGATAAATAAAGAATAGTACCAGTAACAAATAAGAAAAATGCAGGAACATAAAGTGCACCTGAAAATAATGACTCAACAGAATCTTCAAATAACACACCAACAATACCTACAGGAATAGTTGCCAAAATTACATACCATGAAAGTCTTTTATATGGATCATTGAGAAATCCCTCTTTAAATTCTCCATGAAAGATATCTTTAATACTTAAAAACCAGGATTTAAGCATTTTATAAACATCCCATCTGAAAAACCATAAAACAGCTATTAAAGTTCCTAAATGGAGAAATGTATCGAAAGCAAGAGTACTTTCAACACCTAAAACTTTTTGAATAAAAACTAAATGTGCTGAACTACTAACAGGTAAAAATTCAGTTAACCCCTGAACAATACCAATAATTATCCCCTGAAATATATCCATAAATTACACCATTTAAATATAGGTTAACCATCCATATTTATCATCAATTTTAGCTTCTACAATATCAAAGAAAGTTTTTTGTAATTTTTCAGCAATTGGGCCTCTTTTTCCAATTCCAATAGTTTTTCTATCTATTGATCTGATAGGAGTAACTTCAGCAGCAGTTCCAGTGAAAAATACTTCATCAGCAAAGTATAATCTTTCTCTTGAAATTGTCTCTTCAACAACTTCATAACCTAAATCATTAGCTAAAGTCATGATTGAGTCTCTTGTAATTCCTTTAAGATTAGATGATGCCATTGAAGGAGTATACAATTTTTCACCTTCAACTAAAAAGATGTTTTCTCCACTACCTTCACTAACATGTCCTTCATAATCAAGCATGATTGCTTCGTCAAAACCATTTTCAATTGCTTCAATTTTAGCTAATTGAGAATTCATATAATTAGCTCCACATTTAGCAAGTGTTGGAAAAGTATCTGGTGCAGGTTTTCTCCAGGATGAAACACCAATATCCACACCATTTGCCATTCCTTCTTCACCTAAATAAGATCCCCATTCCCAAGCAGCAATTACCACATTAACAGGACAGTTTAAAGGATTAACACCTAATTCACCATATCCTCTAAATACAATTGGCCTTATATAGCAACCATCCAATTCATTTTCACGAACAACATCTAAAATAGCATTTTCAATTTCTTCATTAGTATAAGGTATTTCAATTTTATAAACTTTTGCTGAATCAAATAAACGTTGTACATGTTCTTTTAAACGGAAAACGGCAACACCATTTTCATTTTTATATGCACGAATACCTTCAAAAACACTTGTACCATAATGGACAACATGAGAAAGTACATGAATATTTGCTTCATTCCAATTTACCATGTTTCCATCAATCCATATTTTACTAGCTGTATCGTCCCAAGCCATTTATATCACTTCTTTAAATTATATTTATAAATCTATCTTTATTATTTAATAAAATTTGCTTCATGAAAAATTCAAAAAATAGAAACTTATATATAATAGTAACATCATAACATTATTTGTTGGTTCCGTGGTCTAGTGGTATGATACCTCCCTTACAAGGAGGGGATCACGAGTTCGAGTCTCGTCGGAACCACTAATTTTCTATTTTTAACAACAATTTTTATTACTATTATTACTTTTTGAAAAATTCTCATAAAATACTATTTTTAAATAATCATTAGTAAAATAAATGAATTAATAAAATTTTAATAAAAAAATTAAATAATTGAATAAATTTTAATAAAAAAAGATAAATAATGATTAAAAATAACAAATAATAAAATTTAAATAGTTTTCTAATAAAAATTTTAACTATAAAATAAGGAGATAAAATTATGGTAGTTAAAATTGCTATTATTAAAAGTGGTAATATCGGTACATCACCGGTTATTGACTTATTGTTAGATGAAAGAGCAGACAGACCAAATATAGATGTTAGAACCTTTGGATCTGGAGCAAAAATGAATCCTGAACAAGTTGAAGATGTTGTTCCTAAAATAGATGCTTTTGATCCTGATTTTGCAATCTTTATTAGTCCAAATCCAGGAGCACCTGGACCTGCTAAAGCAAGAGAATTATTATCTCAAAAAGATTTACCTGCTATAATCATTGGAGATGCACCAGGTAAAGGTAAAAAAGATGAAATGGATGAACAAGGTCTTGGATACATTATTGTAATGTCTGATCCTATGATTGGTGCAAAAAGAGAA
>CADAAJ010000067.1 GCA_902785855.1 uncultured Methanobrevibacter sp.
CCATTTGTCTGCCCATGGTCGGATTGAATTACAAACTGGTAATCTCTTTTACAATATTTATTTCCATTCACTAGTCTTTTTATTTGTTTATCCATACCTCTAAGTGCAAACCATGCGTCTCTATCACGAATTCCAGAGTGGTGTGCAATTTCATCATAACCTAAATAAGTTGAGTATGCAACATCAATATCTCCAATCATCATGTCTCCAATTAAAGTTATTGTGTTTATCTCTCTCATAAATACATTGGTTCCAGCTCTTACAGGGATATATGCTATTCCTCTGTTTATTCTTGGTTTAATATTCAATATTATATGTGCTATTTGTGATATTATTTCTAGAATCATTTCAGCTAAGAATAATGATATAATACGTGCAAAATTACTTGGATTTGAAAATACAGAAAACCATGCTCCATTGTATAATTTCTGAAGGTTTAAAATTTTACTAAATGTGAATATAACATTATCAGTATCTCCTGAAAAAAGATTGGACCTACTAGCTCCATTATCTACTAATAATCCATTTCCATCAGAAATTCTATCTTCTAGTATTTTAACTTTTGTAGCACCAGAACATTGCATCATTTGATTGTCATTTTCTTTTTCAATCCATCTAAATGCAGTAATGTCTGTATTATTTCCATGTAATATTCCTGCCTGACTAGCACCAGTTTGTGAAGATAAGTCTGTCTCCCACATTCTTAATGTGTGAGTTTTGTCTTCAATCATGGATTTAACAGTGGGCATGTAACCTTTTTCAATTGCTTCACATAAAATATCGTGAGCAAGACCGTCTATTTCAACAATTATTAATCCTGGATAATCTTTAATTTCATTTTTTCTTTTTTTCTCAGCATCTCTGTAAACTGACCTGTAGTATGATCCGTCATCTTCAATAGTAAGTAAACTGGATAATACAGTTGTTATAAAGGACATAGCTAATGGAATTAATATTAATCCTGGTCCACTTACATTAATATCAAATAGGGGTCCTATAATACTAAGCATTAAACCATTTAAGATTAATGTCCCTACCCCAAATGTTAATACTAGAAATGGCATAAGTATTCTTGTTAATATTGGCCAAAGAAGAGCATTAACAATAGCTATAAAGATTACAAAAATAATTGTATCAAAGAAACTGCCAACGGTTACTCCTAGATTTAAATAACTAATTAAATATATTCCTAATATATTTCCTATAAAAATAATTAAACTTCGCTTAAATGTTACCTTTGGTGGTTTTTCAATGTATTTTAAATTTTTCATTTTAATCACAGATAATTAAAAATTTCATCAATGTTATTTGCTATTTCACAAATTGATTCTTGTTTGTATAAAAATCCTTTTTCATCCATTTCATCAAGCATTTTTAACATTTTATTGAAATAGTTGTTTATATTAAAAATTATAATTGGTTTATCGTGTTGTTTTAATTTTTTCAGAGTAAGTATTTCAAAAAATTCATCTAATGTTCCAATGCCTCCGGGAGCTATTATAAAAGCATCTGAAGTTGTTAAAAATTTATTTTTTCTTTCACCCATTGTGTCTACATATATAAATTCACTGCACTGTTTACATAAAGGTTCAAAATTTTTAATCCAGTTTGGTGCTATTCCAATACTTTCTCCATCATTGTCATGAACTCCTCTAGCACATGCACCCATCATTCCCGTATCTCCACCTCCAAAAACTAGAGTATGTTTCCTTTTAGATATTTCATAACCTAATTTATATGCTTCATCAGTATATATTTTATTTATAATTTCACTTCCCGATCCATAAAAACATATTTTCATAAAATCCCTCAAATATTTGGTGTTTGCTCAGCAAGGCATAAATGGCATATTGCATTTACATTATCTTTTTGATTATCTTTAACTGGACATAAAAATTTCCCATTTCTTTCTTCAATTTTTAAATTACCTGGAAATTCGCTTCCAACTGGATGAATTGGCTCTTCAAGAATAAATGTTGTATATATTGAAGTTATTACATAAATTAATGGAAATTTGTCATCTTCTGATTTTGAGATTCTTTCTTTTTCAAAAGTTCTCTCAAGCATTGGAAATGATGCATCAAAATTAGCTTTATCGCTGATAGGTGAATCATCATAATTTTCATTATCCAAAACCTCTTTCATGCGCATAATAAAATACTTAATATAAATTTCAAGGTATTTTTCACGATATTGCGCTTGAACAAATTCTCCATCTTTTCGCATATAAGCTGTTGCCATCATTAAGTCATATGCTGATATTATACGAGCATATTTTTTAAGGATATTCATCAATTCGATTTTTGTAATTTTGTTTTGATTGGATAATTCTTTAAGTTCAACCAGTATAGATTCAACTTTCATAATTTTTATTATATTTTTTATTATTAATATATTTTGAAAATAAGTATTGTCGGTATAATCAAATTATTCTTCTAATAAGATTATATCTTTAGGGTCAATTTTTAAATATTTTGGAATAACAAATTCGTGCTCATGAATTTGTTTATCACATTTCCACCATAAACCATTGGTTAATGTAACTTCCCATTCGAATGGTTTTTCAAATTTTGTTGAATTTTCAGTATCAATAACATTAATCTCCTCTTTTTTGGCGGGAGAAAAGTTATGTGCTCTTATTCCAATATGTGTAATATTCTGTGAAATTTTTTCAGATACTTTTAATGTAATTCCCCAGTCTAATGATTTAACATGATTTTCATCAATAATTTCTATTTTTGAAATGTTTTTACATCCGGTAAGTCTTGCAACCTGAACTTTTTTTGGGTTTTCAAATATTTCGTGAGTATTGCCTTTTGCTATAATTTTACCTTTGTCCAGTATTAAAAGTTCATCGCAAAACTGGAAAACTTCATCACGGTCATGTGTAACTAAAATTGAAAATCCGTCAAAGTCTTTTAATAAATTTACAAGTTCAAGACGCAATTGTTCTTTTAAAAAGGTGTCCATAGCACTAAATGGTTCGTCTAGCAATAATACATCCGGACCATAAGCTAATATACGAGCTAAAGCCACTCTTTGTTGTTGGCCTCCAGATAATTGTCTAGGATATCTTTTTTCAAGTCCTTCTAAACGAAAACGTTTAATCATTTCAGATACTATTTTTTCATCATAATTTTTAGATAATCCGCTAGCAACATTTTCTTCAACTGTCATGTTGGGAAATAATGCATAATTTTGGAATAAATAACCGACATTTCTTTTTTGAGGTTTTAAATTAATTTTTTTGTCAGAATCAAAATAAATATTTTCTTTATCTGTAATTAAATTCACAACGCCATTATCTGGATTTTCAATACCTGCAATGGATTTCAATGTCATACTTTTACCGCAACCTGAAGGGCCAAGAATACCTAAACATCCTTTCTTCAATTCAAAATCAACATTTAAATCAAATTCTTTAAGTTTCTTTTGGATATTTACTTCTAGCATTTTTTCCATACTTAGTCCTCATTTCCATTGTTTTTCTTTACGTATAGATACAAAATCCATAATAAAAATAGCTATAAATGATATGATAACAATAAATATTACATAATTAAAAGCATCTCCCATATTTCCTGCAGCTACTTCAGAATAAACTGCCATTGGGAGTGTTCGTGTTTGTCCTGCAATGTTTCCTGCAATCATTGCTGTAGCACCGAATTCACCTAAACCACGTGCATAAGCAAGAATTCCTCCACTGATGATTCCAGGCAATGCATTTGCAAATAAAACTTTCCAGAAAATTTTCCACTCGGACATACCTAGTGTACGGCCAGCATCTAATAAATTAGAGTCTACTTGTTCAAATGCACCTCTTGCTGAACGGTACATTAAAGGAAAAGACATGACAACTGCGGCAATAACTGTTGCAGACCATGAAAAAGCTATTTTCACAGTGAAAAAGTCTATAAAAAACTTTCCTATTGGTCCTCTAACACCAAAAATATACAATAAAAAGAATCCTACTACTGTAGGAGGTAATACAATAGGTAATGTAAAAATACCATCAAGTACAATTTTTGTTGTGTCACTTTTAATTTTAATTATTCCCCAAGCTACAATTAAACCTAGAAAAAAGGTTATTAAAATTGATACACTTGCAGTTTTCATTGAAATTATAATTGGGGACCAATCCATCATGTCTCTATCTCTTTAATTATTTATTTTCATGAATGGTAAATCCATATTTTTCAAATATGTCTTTAGCTTCTTTAGTTTGTAAGAAGTCAATGAATTCTTTTGCAGCATCAGAATGCTGTGAATCTTTAACCATAGCTACAGGATAAATAACTGGTGTATTTAATGAACCTTCAGGAGCTTCACAAACTACTTTAACCTTATCGTTAGATTTAGCATCAGTGGAGTATACAATACCACAGTCAGCAGAACCGTCAGCTACTTGATTTAATACTGCAGTTACATCATTACCAAAGGATAATTTAGATTCAGTTTCATTCCATAACTTGAGGTTGGTTAATACTTCTTTAGCATATTGCCCTGCAGGAACAGAATCAGGATTGCCTATTGCAATGTTTCCATTAACATTTTTTAAATCGTCAAATGAAGATATATTTGCACTTGAGTCTGCAGGTACAATTAAAACAACTTTATTTTCTAAAAATTGAACATTTGTACTGTTGTCGATTAAATCTTTTTCAACTAAAGCATTCATTTGTTTATTTGCAGCAGACATAAATACATCTGCTTTTAAACCATTTTCAATTTGTGTTTGTAAATCACCACTTGAAGCATAAGTTGGTGTAACTTTCACTCCAGGATGTTTTTGTTCAAACAAAGGTATTAATTCTTTGTCATAGGCATTTTTTAAACTAGCAGCAGCTGCTAATTGTATTTCTTGGTTTTCCAAGTTACTATGGTTATTGAATGTGCCAGTAGCATATAATCCCACAGCAACAACAGCTATTATTGCTATTACAGCAACAATTATCATTTTACTTTTCATTTATTTTTTCTCCCTATTAAATAAATTTTATCAAACATTAATATAAAATTAATCTTTGTATTGAAGTTATTATAATATTGAATATTTGATATTTAAAACTTCAAATAATGATTTATGTTAATAAAATAATTTAATAAATATTTATTAACTCTTTGATTTTATATTAATTATGTTTTCCCTACTCATTAAAGATAACTTAACATATATTGAGTAGATATTTATAATATAATTATATGCTGATATATAAATATATTCATATCGACTATTGACGAATTATTAGTTCATTTTTAAAATTCCATAAACTTTAATAACTTATTCATATTATAGTATTATATGTGATGGTAATGGACATTTCCATCCAGTAAATTTTTTATAAAACTTTTAAATTGATTATATGATTAATATTACTAAAAATGAAGAAGTTGTTTTAAATCAAATTAAAATATTTGATGCTGAATATCCTGAAGGTATTCCGACAAATGTATTGATCAAGGATTTGGGATTTCATGAATATGATTTAATTGATATTTTAAAAGAACTTGACGATAAAAATTTAATCACATTTAAAGACAATAAATCTTTTTTATCTGAAAGTGAAAAAGATGTAAATACAGTTAATTCTAAAAAAGATATAGAAACATTGGAATTGAATAAGAAAGAAAAAGAATCATATGAACTGATTAAAAGTTTAGTAGATGAAAATAATCTTATTTCTAAATATACATTAGAAGGTTATTTATTATATGAAGATTTAAAATTATCTAATTTTCGAATGTATCATATAATATTATCGCTTCAGAATAAAGGACTTCTAAAAACTATTGAAAAAAGTGATGGTGAATACTATCTTCTTGTTGAATAATATTTTTTTTTAAAATCTTATTAATGATAGTAATATTTTTTTTCAATTTAATCATAATATTTATATAATCTAAAAATCATATTTACTATTTAATTATAGATATTTAGTGGGTCTTATTATGATGAGAATAAGTATGTCTTTACCTAAAAAATTATTATCTGATTTTGATGAAGTTTTAAAAGAAAGAGGATATCAGTCTCGTTCAAAGGGAATTCGTGATGCACTTCAGGATTATATTGTAAGATATCAGTGGATGAATTCCATGGAAGGGGAAAGAATTGGAATTATAACTATTATTTATGATCACCACTACACAGGGGTTATGGAAAATTTAGCTGAAATTCAACACAGCTTTAGAAATGAAATTAACACCAGTATGCATATTCACATGACTGATAAATATTGTATGGAAATTGTTGTTGTTAATGGGGATATAGCTGAAATTCGTGATTTAACAGAAAAAATCATGAGACTTAAAGGTGTCGAACACGTAAAACTTACAAGTACTGCTAATGGTGAGGAATTTAGTGAACCATCACATTCACATTCTCACCATCATTAAATTTTTATTTTTTTTCATGAAATTTAAAACAACACATTATCATTTTGATTTACTTAAAGATATTGAAAGATTATCTGCATTTTCAAAAGCTATTGAAGAATACACTGGCAATAAAGAGTTGGCTTTTGATTTAGGTTGTGGTAGTGGTGTTTTATCTTATTTTTTAAGTTTTTATTTTGATGAAATTGTTTCTTTAGAAATTGATTTTAAAGCATATGAATGTGCTAAGAATAATTTAAATTCATTTAAAAATATCGATGTTGTCAATATTGATGTTTTAGATTTTGATTTTAATAAAAAAGCAGATTTAATTGTTTGTGAAATGTTGGACACTGCTTTAATTGATGAAGAAGAAATTCCTATTTTAAACTATGCTAAAAATTTTTTAAAACCTGGTGGAGAGATTATTCCTCAGGGAATTATTAATGCTGCTGAATTGGTAAATATGCAGAGGAATTATGTTCACTGGGATGAAAATGCAATTTATGAAGTATACTCTCCGCAGGTAATATATTCTCAATTTAATTTTAAAGATGAAATTAATCCCGAATGTGAGTATGATTTATCATTCAAATCAAATAAAGAAGGTATTATTAATGGGTTAAAGATTACAACATTCACTAAACTTAATGATAATTTAATTGCAGGTCCAACTCCAATGTTAAACCCACCATTATTAATTCCATTAGATGAAAAAAAAGTAAAAAACAATGATTTTATAAATGTTAAACTAAAATATATTATGGGAAATGGGATTGAAAGTATTGATATAGATTATATTTAATGGTGAAAAAATGTCTTTTGAATCTCAATTACAAAATTTTTTACAGAATTGTGAAAAATTAATTATATTAGGCGTTGGTAATGAACTTAAAAGTGATGATGGTGTTGGTCCTTTCATTATTAATAAATTAAAAGAAGAAAATATTGAAAGTAATGATTTATTATTTATTAATGCTGAAACAGTTCCTGAAAACTTCACAGGTAAAATAAGAAAAGAAAATCCGACCCATTTAATTATTGTTGATGCATGTCTTATGGATAGTGAACCTGGAGATATGCAAATTGTAAACAAATACGAGTTTGCCAATATAGGTATTTCAACTCATTCCATGTCCTTATCATTTTTTGTCAGATATCTTGAAAAAGATACAGAATTTGGTATAATTTTCGTTGGAATTGAACCTGAATCTTTAGATTATGGTGATAATTTATCTCAGGATGTTGAAAAAGCAGCTTATGATTTTATAAAAATATTAAAGGGAATTATAATATGAAACTTTTATTTATTGGATCTAGATTATATGATGATATTGATTGGTATGTTAAAAGTAAGGGCATAGAAAGCATACTTACGGAGTCTAATGAAGATGCTATTAATCTTGATTTACCTGATCAGGTATTTATTGTTCCAAGAGGTATGGATGGACCAAAACAAGTTGCATTAATGCAAAATGTAGATGCTATTGTTCCATTAATTGGTATTGATCCTCCGTTGATTGATGTGGCTTATATGAAGGAAGAAATTGAAAAAGAACATAATATTCCAGTTATAGCAGCTAATGTCAGGGCTGTTGAATTAACTTCCAATAAAATTGAAACAAAGAAATTTTACAATGAAATAAATGTTAATACTCCTGATTATCAATTTTTAAATAGTCCTGAAGAGTTGAAATTAAGTTTTCCTGTTGTTTTAAAACAGGGTGAAGGACAAGGAGGCAAAGATATTTTAATAGCAAGGTCCTCTGATGAGGTTAATCAGTACTTTGAAAATTTTGACCAGGCATTATGTGAAAAATTTGTTGAGGGTTCTGAAATTTCTATTGAAGTGTTGGGATATAAAGGCCAATATGTTGCACTTCCTCCAATTTATAAAGGTGAAACTACTTTGGAAGGCACACATCCATTAAATAAAGTAAAAACTGGTCCTTGTATGGTTGAAGGTTTGGATAATAATTTAGTTCAGCATGTTGCTTATAAAATAGCTAAAAATTTAGGTTCTGATGGAATATTTGAAATGGATTTCATGTTTTCAAAAGAGTTAATATGGCAATAGGTGAATTTTCAACTGATAATATTTTTGATAAATTGGAATACTATTATTCAACTGAAATTCCAATTGGTGATTATGAAGGTCCATCTCCAAATGAGCCCGTAAAATCCTTTAATGAAAATAATTTCGTTGTTCATGGTCCTAAAGGTTATCAAAGAGTTACATTAAGGGCTAACACTAGAGAAGAACTTGATGATTTAGTTGAAAAAATTACTTAAACCTCAACTTATAACTTATAATTTAAATACTATTATTCCTAAATATTTAATCATTGAATTAAACGTGTGGTAGTATGAATTTTTCGAAATTATTTATTCTTTTTTTAATAACATTTTGTGCTTCAGTTTTTTTCACATATTATATTAGAAGGATACTGTTGCAAGCTAAGATTACAGACAATCCTATAGTTAGTGAACATAGGCATAAAATTGGTACTCCTACAATGGGAGGTATAGCCTTTCTTTTCACATTATGTTTGGTAATATCTTTGTACTATCGGAATATGCACGTTTTAATCGTTTCATTTATTATGCTTGCTGGTGGAATTGTAGGTATGGTAGATGACCTAATTGGTTTAAAAATTAAAGAAGTTCAAAAAATTGTTGTAAATACTTCAAATGAAATTATTACTCTTGGAAGGTTGGATGTTGAACCTAATGAAGAAGTACGTGTTGCTACTCCAAAAGCTAAATCAGAAGTAGAAGATTTGCTTAAAGAGGGTAAAGTTGAAGTGGTTGGTGAAGTTCCAATTAAAACAGAACCTGGTGAATTAGAAAAAATTATTTGTCAAATTGTTTTGGGTGTTTGTTTAGCTTTAACTGGTGCAGTAACAACATTGGGTGGTTTTGAATTAGGATTATTATCTTTTCCAGTAGTTACAATAGCTATTTTAGGTTCTATTAATTCTGTTAATTTAATTGATGGAATGGATGGTCTTGCAGCAGGTATTGTTGGAATCGCTTCATTATCTTGTTGTATTTATGCTTATCTATTTGGATTAACTTCATCAGTTCCTCCATTTTTAGTTATTTTCGCAATATGTTTAGGATTTTTAATATTTAATAAATATCCGGCTTCAATTTTTATGGGCGATACTGGATCATTTGTATTGGGAACTGGTTATGCTGCAGCAGTATTAATTTGTGATATTCCATTTTTCGGGGTTCTTGCTTTAGGGGTTCCTATTATTTCAGTTATTGTTAGTTTACTTCACAGAGCTAATATTATTAAATTGCCTGTTGAACCGTTGCACCATACTTTAAATCATTATGGTATGTCTGAAGTAAAAATTATTTTGACTTACTGGGGATGTACTGCATTATTATGTGCAATAGGAATTCTTGCTAAATATTATATTTTCTAATTTCTTTTTTTGGTGATTAAATGAATATAAATAAATTAGCTAATTTAGTTAATGGAAAAATTGTAGGCAATGATAATTTCTTTTTTAAAGATGATTTTACTGGAAGATTTACTTTTTTAAATGATGCTAATCCTGGAGATATTGTAATAAGGCATTGGATTAATGGAAAGGGAATAGAAATTGCTGCAGATAAAAAAATTGCTTGTTTAATTACTCAAAATCCAAAAGATGATGCTATTGAAGTATGTGAAAAATTAAATTTTCCTTTAATTGTAACTGATAAAATAGAATTGGCTAATGCATTGGCATTATCATATACTATCAATACTTTTAGTCCAGATTCTACAAATATTGTTATAACTGGGACTAATGGTAAATCAACAACATCTCATTTAATATATCATATTTTAAATAGTGCAGGATATCATGTACTTACAAATACTGATAGTGAATCAGAATTTAATACTTTAATTGATCCGATGGTTTCTAAATTGATATCTGATGAAATAAGTAATAATGGAAAATTGGATTATTTGGTTATTGAAGTTTCAGAAGTCCAGGGATGGCTTGGAAAATTAATGAAAAATCATGCAGCATTGATGAGTGAAGCTATTAATCCTGATGTTGGTGTTATAACCAATATTGCAATGGACCATATTGGTCTTGTAAATTCAATTGAGGAAGTATTTGATGAAATTAAAGCTGTTCCAAAAGCTATTGGTGATGGTTTTACTATTTTAAATCATGATGATGAGTTAGTTACAAGATTGGATGCTAAAAATCCATTTTACACATCAATGTCAAAAATTAATAAGGATGATGCTGTTTATTATGATGGTGAAGCTATTTTTCTTAAAGATGAGATTATTTTAGTAAATGATGATTTGCCGTTTAAAAGTAATCATTTTATACAAAATATCCTATCAGCTATTGGGGCATGTGTTTGTTTAAATATTGATATGGATAAAATAATCACAGGGGTTAAATCATATAAATCATTAAACAGAAGATTTTCAAAATTAAATGATAATCCATTAATTTATGATGATTTTGCTCATAATCCTGAAGGAATCAAAGCAACAATTTCTGAAACTATTAAATTATTGCATAAAAATCAAAAATTACATGTTGTTTGTGCAATTAGAGGTTCTCGTGGTGTTGAAATCAATCAGTTAAATGTTGATGCATTGGTTGAATCTGTTAATGATGATATTGAATTATATTTATCTTCAAGTGAAGATGTTGTTAATGATTTAAATTTTGTTGAAGATTCAGAGCGTGATGTTTTTTTCAATACATTAAATGATAATAGTATCAATTTTACTCATTTTAATAATCTAAAAGACTGTTTAATTAATGTATATTCAAAAGCACAGGAAAATGATATAATTTTATTAATTGGTGCTCAGGGGATGGACCCTGCTGAATCAATATTAAATGACATTATAAAAATTTAAATATAATATTGCATTAATATAATAAATGTATAATTTTATTCTTTTAGAATATCGATACTAAGAGGACATAAACATGTTTATAAAGATTAGGAGAGATACATTAATTATTTTATTATTGGCCTTTATTTTGATTCTTTGTGGTCGTATGATTACATATGTTGCATTCGCATCATCTACTGAAATAAATGATGGTGTACCTATCTCTGGAATTATTGTTAAAGGTAATGATATTGTTCCTGTTGATACAATTAGGTATAATGTTATGCAAGCTGGTTTTAGGGATGGTAGTATTATTTATGATGATGTTTTGAAAACTTCTAAAAGAGAGGTTTCTCTACAGGATGCGATTCAATCGGCCCAGGAATTTGTAACACGGTCAACGGTATCAGGTACATCTGTTGAACCTATTGTTGCTGCAGATGTTCAAGTAGATAAAAATACTGGTGTAGTTACTGTAACTGTTATAGAGGACTTTTCTTCTGTTGAGTTAGATGATAAAGGGGCGTCTAAATGAATTTTAAATATTTTCACATTTTAATTTTTTCACTTATTGTTCTTTTAATGACAATGAGTAGTGTTGCAGCTACTTGTAACATTATTGTTATTACAGATCCTTCTGGTTCAGATCCTAATGGTGCAGCTGCTGGAAGTATGTCTTTTGCAGATAATATGTTTCAGTCTACATTTTTAATGTCTAAAAACAATCAGTTTGCTGTACTTTCCGGGGGTACTGGTGGTTCTGATACTAGGTTGGATTCTATTGTTGAAGCTGTTGCTAATTTGCAGAATAATGCTTCTGCAGCTTCCGCTGCATCTATTGCTTCTAAATATAATGGGGCTCGTCTTGTAGTTGGTGGTCCTAATATTGGTGCAGCTGTTGGTGGATCTTTTGATGCATATGTTATTACTGTAGATGATGCAAGTAATGAGATAAAAGTTACTCCATATAGTAGTGGGGTTGCTACTTTACAACCTGGTCAAAAAGGAGCTATTATTCACTTGAGAAATACTCATGGTAATCCATTATATGGTACTGCGGATTCTGTAAGAAAAGAAACAGCAATGAATATTGGAAAAATGATTCGTGATGGATATCCTGCAACTACTATTCTTTCTGAAGCATTTGGTGAAGTTGCTAAAGATTCTGGTGAAAAATATGGTGGGGGTGGAGTTAATTTAGTATCTGGTATATCAACTGGAGATATGTTCACTCCTAAAGAAATGAATGAAACCGGTTATCCAATGGATGAAGAATATTCCAAAATTTGTGAAGAGTGTGGATGGGGTAAGGCTTTCCCTGCTGCTGAAAGTTATGACAGGTGTCCGGTTTGTAATCATGAACTTAAAACTGTTTATGCATATGAATCAATGGGTACTGTTTTAACTATTGGGCAAAATTCGGTTAGTGTATCTGTTTATGGAAGTGATAAACAGGGTTTAGCATCAACTACTAAAGAAGTTGTTGAAGCATCTGTTGCTAAATATGGTTATGATGCTTCTGCTATTGCAGGTTCAATTAATAGGGCTATTAATAATGGTTATTTAGTTGGAGTTGATCATGTAGAACCTAAAGATATTAATGTAAAACAAGGTTCTAAAGCAGTTGGTGTTTATTATAATGCTCTTCCAGGGGATAGATCTGCTCCGGCATGGGATTTACCAATTGATGGTAATATTTTAAATATTTTAGGTAGTATACAAACGGCAGTAGGTATTGTTTTAATATTGTTGGTTGTATTCAGAAGTAGATTGTTAAAATCTTTCCAAAATAGGTGATTTTTCACCTATTTTTAATTCATAGTGATTAATATGGCGTTAATTTTAGTTAGAGGGGAAAATAATTCTAAATTACTTAATGCAATTGCGGACATGGAAAGGCATGGTAATTTGAATTTAATTACAAAACCAAAAGTTGTTGATGCTTCTTTTGCTGATTCTTTAGTGGAAAATATTTTAAATTCAAAACTTAGAACAAAATCTAATGTTGCTACAGCTTTTTTTGTAAAAGAAGATACAACATTAAGTATAATGCAGATTAAAAAAATCCATCCTCCTGCACATGTTGTAGTTGTCAGTAATGAATATGATGATTATGCAGAATTAGAAAAAATATTGTCAACTGCAAAAGAATTTAGTGGATATCATTCCCACAAAGCTGTTAATGATGGAATTATTGATTATAAAATTAATAAAAAAGATAGGCATATAAAAAATGATAAATTAAATAGCTATAATAAATAGCTATTTTCTTTTAATTTTAACTACATTTCCTAAAGTACGTTCTCCAGAATTGTTGTTAATAAATTGATTTAAGTCAATTTTATCTATTTTTTCAAGTAATTTAATATTGAGTGCTTTTTCTAATTTTTTTGTAAGTTTTATATCTGGAGTCATTTTTCCGGTTTCAATTCTTGTAATAACTGAAACTCTTTCGTTAATTTTTTTACCAAGATCTTCACGAGACCAGTCTTTTGATTCTCTTGCATTTCTTACAATATTGTTGAAATCTTCAACTAATTCCTCTGAAGGCTCATCGTCTCTTGAATAATTTTTACGATTATTTTTTTTGTTTTGTGATTTTTTAGTTTTATTTTGTTTTACAAATTTTGGTTTTGGAGGAGCTTTTTGTATTTTACCGAGTTTTGAACACTCTTTACATACAACCATAACTGTTCCTTCAATTTTTGCTCTTATTGGATTATTTTCTGGTACTTCTTTACCACAAATTTCACATTCCATTTTGTATATCCTCCAATAATTTTTATAATTATAATATATGAAATGAACATATTAATATTTGTTAGTATAAATAAAAATGAATACCTTTAAATAGTTTAAAGTTACTAATTGTTATTAAAGTAACATATTATAAAAATTTCAAAAATTTATTATGACAAAGTTACAATTTTTATCCCTTAATAATTTAAATTATTCTTAAATTATTAAAGGTTCAATTAATTAATTGGAGATGATTCACATGGATGATTTTAATGATTTGGAAAATTCTTCTAAAGAACAATTAATCGAAAAAGTTGAATCTCTACAAGATGAAGTAGAATATTTAAAAGAAGAAAAATCCAAAGCTAAAAGTAATTTAATGTGGAAAGTTAGGAAATTGGAAAAAGATAAAGTTCTAATTGAGAATGAAAAAATTAGACTTGAAAGAGAAACTAAATCATTACGTTCTGAAGTTGATAGATTTAGATCACCTCCTTTGGTAATAGCTACAATTACTGAAGTATTAGACGAAAAAAGAATGACTGTAAAAAGCAGTACTGGTCCTAGTTTCCTTGTTAATTACTCAAAATTCTTAGATGAAAAATTATTAGTTCCAGGTTCAAGAGTTGCACTTAATCAACAAACTTTTGGTATTGTTGAAGTGTTACCATCAGAAAAAGATGCAAATGTTTCTGGAATGGAAATAGAAACTAAACCGGATATTACTTATGATAAAATTGGAGGTTTGGAAGAACAAGTTGTTGAAGTTAAAGAAACAGTTGAACTTCCTTTAACTCAACCTGAATTATTTGAAAAAGTAGGTATTGAACCACCAAAAGGAATTTTATTATATGGTCCTCCTGGAACTGGAAAAACTTTACTTGCAAAAGCAGTAGCTAATGAAACCAATGCTACATTTATTAAAATAGTAGCATCAGAATTTGTTAAAAAATACATTGGTGAAGGTGCAAGACTTGTTCGTGAAGTATTTGAACTTGCTAAAGAAAAAGCACCAGCTATTATATTCATTGATGAATTAGATGCTGTTGCAGCAAAAAGACTTAAAAGTTCCACTAGTGGGGACCGTGAGGTTCAAAGGACATTAATGCAATTACTTGCGGAACTTGATGGATTTGAAGCAAGGGGAGATATTGGAATTATTGGTGCAACCAATAGACCAGATATTTTGGACCCTGCATTATTACGTCCAGGTCGTTTTGACAGATTTATTGAAGTTCCTCTTCCAAATATTGATGGAAGACGTGAAATTCTTAAAATCCATACTAAAAACATGTCTTTATCTGAAGAAGCAGACATTGATTTCCTTGCTGAGTTAACTGATGGATTATCAGGTGCTGACTTAAAAGCTGTTTGTACTGAAGCAGGTATGTTTGCAATTCGTGATGGACGTGATGAAGTTAGTGTAGATGACTTTATGAAATCTACAGATAAAGTCATGAGTAAAAATAAAGAAGATGAACTATTCAAAACCGAAGCAGGTGTAATGTTCGGTTAATTTTCATATAATAAGCCAATGATGAACCCTATGAGCTCTGATATGTGATGAATGATGGGCGAGCTGAGGCTTATTTTTTTATACTTTTTTTGTAAAACTTTATTTAAAAGTTTATTCTAATATAATAATCATGTTATTTGATAATAAGAATGAGAATGTTAATGAAAGAATTCTTTATAAAACAAAACCAAACATGCTTTTAGGTTGTAAAAAAGCTATTTTTGGAGTTATTATTTTAGCTATTATTTTAATGATTTCACCAAGAATTATTCAATTCATTGGAGAAATGCAGGTTTATTTAATTTCATACATTAAAATTTCATTAACAAGATACACTGCTATTGCTTTTTTTGTAATCGTTCTTATTGTTGTGATTTATATTATTTGGCAATTAGTTGGTTGGTATTCTATGGAATATATTCTTACAGATTCAAGAATTATTATTAAATCTGGTGTATTATCAACTAAAAAGAATTATATGCCTTATTCAACTATTCAGGATTTAAATTCTTCTCAAAGTATATTGGCAAAACTGATTAATGTTGGTTCAATTTCTGTTTTCAGTGCTTATGATAACAATCAGCTTGAATTAAAAAATATATCAGATCCATCAAAAGTTGAAGAGATTATTTTCTCAAGAATGGTAGGTCCAAGAAACAATCAATATAGTCAACCAAGCAGATTTGAGCACCAACCTCCAAGAAATAATCATGATTTCCAAAATTATGATAATAATGATAACTATTATGATGGCGACTATTATGATGAATTCGAGCCTATTACTCCAATAACTCATGAAAAAAATTCATATCACAGAAATGATTATGAATATTATCCTGAAAACATTGTTGATGATAATCCTCGTCATAGATATGAATATGAACCTTATAATCATGGGTTTAATACTTCAAAAAAAGTAAATGCGGACCATTCAGATGACAGATATCATAATCCTCAGAATTCATTTGAAGATATGGAATATTCACAAGGTAGTTATTATAATCAAGTAAGGGAAGAGTATTCTAATAATAATGATGAATATTATCAGAATAATGAAAGTGAAAATTATTATAATGAATGGGAAGAAGAATCCTTAGAAAATGAACCTGTTCATGAGGATGATAACTCTTCACAAAAGGTTATTCAAAGACACTTTGACAAGTTTAAAAAATAATAATTTTTAATGAAGTGTAATCCATAAATAGACAAGAACTAATATATTCAGTCATTTTCCTTAAAAAATTTATTAAAATATTGGATTTAGGTGAATTAAATGGAATTATTATGCATACAATCTCAAGAACATCCTCAATTACCTCAAGCAGAGTTAAAAGCAGTAATTGAATGTGAAAATATTAATGCAGATATAGAAAAAATCACTGAAGGTTTAGTTATATTAAAAAATATTTCTAAAGATAATCTTTTACATTATTATGAAATATTAACTAAAAGATTAGGATATACTCATGAAATTCATGAAATCATTACTAAATCCAGCACTGACAATCTTGAAGAAGATTTGTTGGCTATTGATTGGTCAAAATATATTGATGAAACTTTTGCAGTTAGAGTTAAGAGATTTCACTCTGAGATTGATACTGTAGAAACTGAAAGGTTGGCAGGATTTCTTATTCTTTCCCAATGTGATAATATTAAAGTTAATTTAACAAAACCCAAATCATTAGTTAGAATAGTTGCTTTTCATAATGAAATATATGTAGCTATTGAAAGAATAAAATTAAATAAACGTCATTTTGAAGATAGTAAACCTCATAAAAGGCCATTTTTTTACCCAGGGTCAATGAATCCAAAATTAGCAAGATGTATGGTTAATTTATCTAGGATTAAAGAAGGTGAATTACTTCTTGATCCTTTTTGTGGTACTGGAGGTATTTTGATTGAAGCTGGTTTAATTGGATGTAAAGTTGTAGGGTCTGATGTTTATTGGAAAATGAAAAATGGGACTGCTATTAATTTAGAACATTATGGGATTACTGATTTTAGAACATTCAAGTTAGATGTTCGAGAATTAAAAATGTATGAAAAGGTTTCAAGTGTTGTTACTGATCCACCTTATGGTATATCAACTTCAACTGGAGATATTGAAGGTAATGATATTTTTAAAGAATTTTTTTATTCTATTTATGATAATATGAAAGATGATGCTTATCTTTGCATGGCTTCTCCTCATTATGTGAATTTGAAACCTATAGCTGATGAAGTTGGCTTTGAGATTGTAGAACAATATGGAATTAAAATGCACAGAAGTTTGACAAGAATAATTTCTGTAATTCGTAAAAAATTAAAGTAGTTTAATAATGGAGGGATACATTTATATATTAGTTATTTTAGTTTTGTGTTTAAATCGATTAAAAGTTCCTATTTTCTTTTAAATTTTTTATTTTTTCTTTTTTATTTTTTTATTTTAGTTTTATAGAATTTTAAAAAATTATTTTTTTATTTTTTATTTATAATTCTTATTTTTATTATTAAATAAATATAATTAATGTATATCTTAAAATAAGTATTTATTTGTTTTAATTTTATTTTTAATTATTAATTGCAATATTTTTTAATTAATTTTGTTAATATAATTTGTCTGTCTATTAGATGTGCTATGTGTTTTATGGCGATGACCTAAGTATTATTGTATGGAACAATTTTTACTATGATGGTTGCTTTTTCCGCATATAGCTATACATTTGTGAGTACTTGAATTTTCTCAAGTATGATGTTGGTTTTGTAGATGTGGTGAATTAGTTACAAATTAATTTGTGTATACTCGTCTATATTTTTTAGCGTACTTCATAATACTTATTATTATGTTCTGTTATGTGTTCAATTCTGTTTGATCCTGGCAGATGCTACTGCTATTGGGATTCGATTAAGC
>CADAAJ010000068.1 GCA_902785855.1 uncultured Methanobrevibacter sp.
CGGATGAGTAATCATCCAATCCTATCTAACTCAATCTCATTTATGCAATTCATCCACGACCTTGAAGAGGTCATGGTATTCTTGCATCATTAGATAAAAGTAGAGATTATTTTTCTCCATTAACTTTATTAAATTTAAAATTTTAAATTAATATTGATATTATTTTTTATAAAAGGTGTAGTTATGGAAAAAAGATTAAATGTTCCGATTACTGATGAAAATTTAAATGAATTAAAAGCTGGTGATGTTATTTATTTAACTGGTAACATTTTAACAGCAAGAGATCAGGCACATAAACGTATTATTGATCAGGGAGCTCCATTGGATATTGAAGGTGCAGCTATTTTTCATGCTGGACCTATTATCAGTGAAAATGATGGGGAATATGATATGGTAGCTATTGGTCCTACTACCTCAATGAGAATGAATCCTTATCAAGGTGATGTTTTGGATATGGGTCCGAAAATTATTATTGGTAAAGGTGGAATGGATGATACAGTACGTGAAGCATTAATTAGAAATGATGCATTATATGTTGTAGCTACTGGAGGATGTGCAGCTTTATATGTAGATGCTGTTGAAAAAATTGAAAGTGTGGACTGGTTAGATTTAGGAATGCCTGAAGCAATGTGGAATTTAAAAGTTAAAGATTTTGGACCACTTATTGTTGCAATGGACAGTAAAGGCAATAGTTTATATGACTAGTTAAAAATGAATACTTATATATAGTTTGATAGTATATTTTAAATTATTATAATTAATGTATTATTTTAAAAATTAGTAGGAAGTGTATATAATGGCAGATATTAACGAACTCGCTGAAAAAAAATTAAAATCAAGAATGACTAAAATTAGGAAATGTAATAGAGAACCTGAAGAAAAAGAAAAGTTTTCTCAAAAATTTGGAACTTCTTTTGAAATTGAATTCCAAAATAAAAATCCTGATAAACTTACTGATGGTATAACTATCTTTACCAGTCCTGAAGGTAAAGTTTTATTTGCTGAATATTATTATCAAATTCCTGAAGAAGAAGAGTATACCTCTGTAGATATCACTGAAAAACAATTAAAATCTATTATTGAGTTCTTTGAAGATTATAAATTAGAAATTGATGATTCTGATTAAATGATTGTTAATAATTCATTGGATGAAGTTAAAAAAAGAGAAAATGCTCTTTTTATTATTAAAAATTTTGTAGAAAATAAAGGTAGAAATTCTTTATTTGATTTAACAGGACTTTCAGGAGGATTTATTGCTAGTTCTTCTGAAATAAGTCTTTTGGAGACATATGTTGGGCCAGCTATTTTTGAAGATGAACTTCAACAGGTTGGTATAAAACATATGGGTGGTGAAAAGGTTTTACCTTTAAACAGAACTTCTTCTGGCATTTTGGCCACTATTTTAACATTAGTTAGTAAAGATTCTAATGTTGTCCATTACCTTGCCGAGTTACCTGCTCATCCATCAATACCGCGTAGCTGTAAACTGGTTGGAGCTAATTATTTTGAAACAGATAATTTTGATGAATTTTCTATTCCAAATAATACATCTTTAGTTGTAATTACAGGTTCTACAATGGATCATAAAGTAATTGATGTTGATGAATTTAAAAAGATAATTGAAATGGCTCATAAAAGAAATATTCCTGTAATGGTTGATGATGCATCCGGAGCAAGACTTAGGACTGTAATTTTTAATCAACCAAAAGCATGTGATTTGGGTGCAGATATAGCTATTACTAGTACTGATAAATTAATGCCTGGTCCAAGAGGCGGATTAATGGCAGGTAGGAAAGATTTGATTGATGAAATAAAAGTTAAAGTTAATCAGTTTGGTCTTGAAGCTCAGCCTCCTGCAGTTCTTGCAATGTTAAATGGTATAAAAAATTTCAAAGAGGATAATTTAATCAACAGCATTAAAAGGAAAGATGAACTTTATGAATTGTTGTGCCAGGCTTTTACTAATTTTGAAAAAACACCTACTGGAGTTATGATTTCTCCTGAGGGAATATCTGGAGAAGTTAAGGTTTCTCATAATTTATCTGATAATGATTTGGCATTTATATTATCATTTATTTTATTAAAGGATTATGGTGTTATTACAATTCCTGCCGTTTCAATGCCTGGTGCTTCTGCAACAATAAGATTTGATTTATCAACAAATGATGCATTTAATCTGGATTTAAAAGATTTATATAATCAAATTAAATTTTCATTTGACAAATTAAAAGATGTTGTTTCAGATGAAAATGCGGCCCGAGATATTATTTTTAATTGTTAATGTTATATTCTCAATGACAGAACTTTTTTAAGTTCTTCATTACTCATTTCTGTAATAAATGTTTCATCACTACTTATTGCTTTTCCAGCTAAATCTATTTTGTTTTTTATAATTGCATCAATTGTTTCTTCAAGAGTTCCTTTAGTAATTAATCGATAAACCATTACATCTTTATCCTGACCTATACGATGAACTCTGTCTGTTGCCTGATTTTCGACAGCAGGATTCCACCATAAATCATAATGAATAACATTTCTAGCTGCAGTTAAATTTAAACCTGTTCCTCCAGTTTTAAGTGTCGCAACAAGAATTTTATAATCTTCATCTTCCTGAAAGTTATCGATAACTTCTGTTTTTTCTTTTAAGGTTTGTGAACCATGAAGGAATAAAACATCCTGTTTAAATTTCTTTGAAATTAACCTTTGAATTAGCTTTCCCATTTCAACATATTGGGTAAAAATTATTACTTTTTCATCTGCATTCAAAATATTTTCTAAAATATCCACCATTAATTCCATTTTACCTGATTCTTTAATTTTAGGATTTTTAATATGTAAAAATTGAGCTGGATGGTTGCAGGTTTGTTTTAATGCAGTTAATATTTTAAGAATTATACCTTTTCTTTGAATGCCTTTTGCATTTTCAATATCAAAAAATATTTCATTTAAAACTGCGTTGTATAATTTAATTTGTTTTTTAGATAGTGTACAGTAAATGTCATTGACGAATTTTTCAGGCAGTTCCTTTTTAATGTCTTCATCACTTTTAAGTCGTCTTAAAACAAATGGTTTTGCTATGGTTTTAAGATTTTTCAATACTTCTTCATCTTCAAGCTTTTCTATAGGTACAACATATTGCTGTTTAAAATCATTCATTGTTGATAGATAACCTTTATTTACAAAATCAAATATTGACCAGTAATCCATTAATCCATTTTCTATTGGTGTTCCGGTTAATGCAATTTTTGTTGTTGCTTTAATTGACTTAATTGCTTTTGTCTGTTCGGTATTTGGATTTTTAATGTTTTGAGCTTCATCAATAACACATAATAACCATTCTTCATCTAAAAATAAATCCAAATCAAGGCGGATTACTCCGTAGGAAGTTAAAATAATATCATAATTCTCCAGAGGAAATGTTCTGTTTGATCCATGATAAATGTAATAAGATAATTCGGGTGTGAATTTATTGATTTCGTTTTCCCAGTTTGATATTAATGTTGGTGGAACAATAATCAATGATGATTTATGTTCTAACTTGTTATGTTCTTTAAAATAAAGAATTGCAGAGAGTACCTGTATTGTTTTACCAAGCCCCATATCATCAGCTAAAATACATCCAAACTGATATTTCATATTCTGTATTAACCATGAATAACCAATTTTTTGATATGGCCTTAACTCTCCTGTTAATGATTTAGGAGTTTTATAAATTTTTGAGTCATTAACTAGTTTTTTAAACTTTTCATAGTCATTTTGATTATTAAAATGTTTTTTAGCTAATTTTTCAATATTATTGTCCATAAATTCACTTTAATTAATTATTATATATTATTTTGTATTGTTTCTATTTAAAAGTAAATCTTTATTTATATATTGTGTATAAAATATTATCAAGGTGATATGGTGAATCAAAAATTGTTAATTTTTTTCATTTTAACAGTTTTCATTGTTGGAACTACATTAGGTCCGGTTTCTGCAATGATTTGTAAAGATGGTAAAAAGTCAAATGATAAAAAAGCTATTAAATATGATAGAAAAAAGATTAAAAAAATGAAAAAACATGAAGTGGGTAGACAAAAAGCCGGAAAACTAATTAAAATTTGTTACGATGACGGTTATTTCAGAATGGTAACTAAAAAAGGTAAAATTGTCACATATGGTTTTGGTTGTTAAAAATTAAATTTTTGGTGATGGTTAGTTTTGATTTAGTTTTTAATGATACATTCTCCAGATATTACTTTTTCCAAGCTACCATCAATTTTTTCTACAATTAATGCGCCTTCTTTTCCAATACCTACAACGTATCCATCATAATATTTGTTGAATGGTGCTCTAACTTCTACAATTTTACCAATTGTATATGAACGTTTTCTCCATTCTTTTAGAATTTTTTCGAATTCTTGTTCGTTGAAAAGATTTATAATTTTTTCGAATTCTTCCAAAAATATTGTAATTAATGTATTTTCATTTTCTTTTCTTCCAAGTTCTTTTTCAAGTGTTGTTGTTCCGTCTTGTAAATCTTCAGGAATTTCATTCATGTCAAAACTTGCATCGATTCCAACACCAATAATTACATTTTCGATTGTGTTGAATTTTGCAATTGCTTCTGTTAAAATTCCACAGACCTTTTTATCATTAATCATAATGTCATTTGGCCATTTTATTTCAGGATTTTTAATTCCAATTCTTTCAAGTGCTTTTGCAACAGCAACACCTGTAGATAAGGTTATAAGTGGAAGTCTTGAGTGGTCAACATCTTGATTTAAGATAATGGATAACCATACTCCACCTAATGGTGATTCCCATGATTTTCCAGATCTTCCTCTTGCATCTGTTTGTTTTTCAGATATTACAACACTACCATTTTCAACATTATTATTTGATAAGAATTTAGCTACAGTATTTGTTGAACTAACTTCTTTAAATACATATAATTCTTTTCCAATATATTCTGTATTTAATTCTTTTGAGATTTCTTCTGCTTTAATATAGTTTGTTTTTTCTTTACCTATTTCTTTAACTAAATTGGAAAAGTCAGATATATCAATAGTGTTTATTTCTTCTATAGTTTCATCAGATAATTTTCCTTCTAATTTTAATAATTTAATTATTTCTTCTTTCATTTTATCGCTCCAATGAAATTATTTCTTTTGCATTTGTTGAGTTTTAGCAGTGTTTAAATAGGATCCTACAGCTGCAGATATTGCAGCTATTTTTTTACCCGGCATAAATGTTGATTTTAATTTATTTACATTTTCTAAATCTTCAGCAATTACATTGTTCATTTCTTCTTCAATACCTTTTTTATAAGTATCAATGAAATGAGTATTTAAATCTCCTGAAATGAAATTAGGATTTCTTAATACTGCTTTATGGAATGGTATTGTTGTTTTAACACCTAATATGATGTATTCACTTAATGCTCTTTTCATTTTATTAATTGCATCATTTCTATTTCTTCCATAAGTGATTAATTTAGAAATCATTGAATCATAAAATGTTGGAATTGTATAGTTCATATATACTCCACTGTCTAAACGCACACCAGGTCCTCCAGGGGAACGGTATCCAGTAATTTTCCCAGGATTTGGAGCAAAGTCATTAAGTGGATCTTCAGCATTAATACGACATTCAATAGCATGACCTGTTACTTTAATGTCTTTTTGTTCATAACTTAATTCATCACCGTTAGCTATTTTGATTTGCTCTTTAATTAAATCAGTATTTGTAATTAATTCAGTAATTGGGTGTTCAACCTGAATACGTGTGTTCATTTCAAGGAAGTAATAATTTCCGTTATCATATAAGAATTCAACAGTACCTGCACTTTTATATCCAATATATTCTGCAGCTTTAACAGCACTCCCACCCATTTCTTCCCTTAATTCTTCAGTCATAATAGGAGATGGAGCTTCTTCAAGAAGTTTTTGATGTCTTCTTTGTATGGAACATTCTCTGTCAGCTACATGAATAACATTTCCGTGTTCATCTGCTAAAAGTTGGAATTCGATGTGACGTGGTTTTTCAAGGTATTTTTCAATAAATACTGTTGAATCTCCGAAGTTAGTTGAAGCAACAGATTGTGTTGATTCGATTGCACGTACAAGTTCATCTTCTTCATAAACTGCACGCATACCGATTCCACCTCCACCTGCTGAAGCTTTTACAATAACAGGATAGCCAATTTGTCTGGCTATTTCTTTTGCTTCTTCAATATCACTAACTCCTTCAGGTGTACCTTCAATTACTGGAACTCCTGCTTTTTTCATAAGAGCTTTTGATGTAATTTTATCTCCCATTTTATTGATTACATCTCCGGTAGGTCCAATAAGTTTAATACCGTTCTTTTCACATTCTTCACCAAATTTTGAATTTTCAGCTAAAAATCCATAACCTGGATGTATTGCATCTGCACCACATTCATTAGCAATATCGATAATTTTATCAATATTCAAATATGATTTTGCCGGTGAAGGATTTCCTAAAGGATAACTTTCATCAGCATAATTTGTATAAAGTGATGTAGTATCTGCATCAGAGTAAATAGCTACGCTTTTTATGTCTAATTCACGACAAGCTCGCATAACTCTAATTGCGATTTCTCCTCTATTTGCAATTAATACTTTTTCAAACATTTGAAACCTCAACGAAATTTTTTATTAATAATATAACTATATATTACATAATATATTAAAATTATCATTAACATGAAAAAAATTACACGTAAAAAACATCTGGAAATGAAAATTCAGTCACTTCTACCACATCCCAAACCGAAAGTGGGTCTTGAACAGTATACAACTCCATCTGTCATTGCTTCAGATTTAATATGGAATGCATACAGCTTTGGTGATGTTGAAAATAGAAATGTTTTGGATTTAGGTTGTGGGACAGGTATTTTTGCTATATCTTCATTGCTTATGGGTGCAAAATCTTCTGTAGGTGTTGATATTGATTTAGATTCCATAAATGTGGCAAATGAATTTTCTAATAAGTTAAAGTTGGATAATATATCTTTTATTTGTGAAGATATTTGTGAATTTAACACTGATGATGAGATTAATACTATTTTTCAAAATCCTCCTTTTGGATCTCAAAAAAAGGCTAAAAAAGGTCAGGATTTAAAATTTGTAAAAAGGGCTTGTCAATTTATGCCTGATGTTTTATATTCTTTTCATATGGCGTCAACTGAAGAATTTTTAATTGATTTTTTTAAAGATAATAATTTAAATATTTCTCATATTTTTCATTATAATTTTCCAATTCCTAAGATTTATGAGTTTCACAATAAAGAAAAACAAAATGTTGATGTTATTGTTATTAGGGCAGTTTTGGATTAGTTTAATTTTCCGGTATGTAAACATTTTTTTATTTTTTCACCAAAAAAACAATACCTTTATATAGTTGATATGATAGATTTTATATTAATATATTCTCTGAGTATAAAAGTTGGTAGCATAAAAAGAAGCTACGGATATTATAATTGATATAATATTTTGTAAATGTGTAAGTCTATTTAGTGATAGCTATGTAAATGTAGGGTAATCTTTATATACTTATTATAATATAATTTATAATAATGTATAAAAATGAGCTATCTATATTTATTCCAAACTCATTTCTTTCTGAGTCTAAGGATCTTAAAATTCGTACTTATAAAGTTGGAATTTTATCAAGAGCTTTAGCTATTTTTCAAGCAGATAATGTGGTTATTTATAATGATAACCAGGTTAATGATGAAGATGCGGAAATTGATGGGAAATTTATTGCTGAAGTTTTAGAGTATATGAATACTCCTCAGTATTTGAGGAAAAAAGTATTTCCTATTAGACCTGAACTTAAGCATGTAGGTATTCTCCCACCACTTAGAACTCCACATCATCCTGTTAATAATCAACCAGACGTGGGCGATTATAGACAAGGGTTCACTGTTAAAAGAAATAAGAAAGGAACTTTTGTGGATATTGGTATGGATAATCTTGCATTCTGTAAAGAGCAACTTACTGTTAAAAGAATTTTTGACTTTAAGATTACTAAAATAGCTAAGAAAGAAGTAATAGTCACACCTGATAAACCAGATGACATTTACTGGGGATATAATGTGATATCCTCTAATAAGAGTCTTAAAAATAGCTTAAAATTAATTAAACCGAATCTTGTTGTTGAAACTACAAGATATGGAGATTATATTGATTCTATTTTTGATGAATTAAAACATAAAGTAGATGAATGTAAAAGTATTGCTATTTTATTTGGTGGCCCTTATTCTTCAATTACAGAAGATGTTTCTAATCCAAATTGGGATTTATTTAAAGTAAATACTATACCTGGTCAGGGAACTGAAACTGTAAGAACTGAAGAGGCAGTTGTCGCTACACTTTCTTTATTTAACTTTATGAGATTTTAATTCTCTTTAAATTTGTTAGTTTACACACTAATAGATTACTTGCTCAACTTTTTATACATGATATATTTTTAGGCTCTTCCTAAAAATGATCTTAGCACAGAATGATTTATACATTGGATATATTCTTAATTGTGCTTCAATTTGATTAAACTCAATGGAATATATTGAAATTTAATATTTATCTAGTTGTAATTTGTTTTGCAGCTATTTATTATATCGATGAGATTATTTTTATAATTTTGTCAAAATCGATTGATGGTTATTTATTTTGACTGTTAATCAAAAAAAATTAAAATAATTTAAAAATAAAGGAAAATATTAATAAGGAGGTTAAATTAAATGGTAAGACATCATCAACCAAGAAAAGGGTCTGTTGCTTTTAGTCCAAGAAAAAGAGCAGCTAAAGAAACCCCTAGAATTAAATCTTGGCCACAAAGTGATGAACCAAAATTACTCGGCCTCGCAGGTTATAAAGTCGGTATGACTCATGCTTTAGTCACTGACACAGATAAAAACTCTCCAACTAATGGTATGGAAGTATTTACTCCTGTAACTGTATTGGAAGTACCTCCGGTCGTAGTAATGGGAATAAGAGCATATAAAAAGACTTCTCGTGGTTTGAAAGTAATCACCGAAGTACTTGCAGACAATTTAGATCAAGAACTTTCAAGGAAAATTTCCCTTCCGAAAGAATACAATAAATCTGAAGCTATTGCAAAAATACAAGGTGAATTAGAAAATACTGCGGAAATTAAGGTCTTAGTACACACCAATCCAAAAGTAACTAGTGTACCTAAGAAAAAACCGGACATATTTGAGTGTGGTATTGGAGGAGCTAATCCTGAAGAAAAATTAAATACTGCATTAGAATTATTAGGTAATGAAGTAAAAGCTAGTGAAATCTTCAATGAAGGAGAATTTGTTGATGCTATTGCAACTACAAAAGGAAAAGGATTCCAAGGTGTAGTTAAAAGATGGGGAATTAGAATTCAATATGGTAAAGCTGTTAGAGCAGGTAAAGGTAGACACGTAGGTTCTATTGGTCCTTGGACTCCAAGCAGAACTATGTGGACTGTTGCTCAAGCTGGTCAAATGGGATACCATAAAAGAACT
>CADAAJ010000069.1 GCA_902785855.1 uncultured Methanobrevibacter sp.
AATATACAACGAAATAAACAGAAAAAACAACTAAAAACAAGATAAACTATAAAAAATCAAAAACACAAAATTCAATTAAAAATTTTGCGTCACATCCCCTTTTTTTAACATTAACTATTTAAATAAAACTAATCTATTTATTAATATAGAGTGGTGTCAATAATGGATGATGAATTTAGAACCGTACGGGTATACACTAAAAAGTATACCAGTAAAGATAAAAATGGTAATTCTGTTGAAAAGGAGTCTAAGCAAAAACAGGTTAGCCTTAAAAAAGAAGACCCATTTGAAGATAATGAATTGGTTAAAGTACTTTCTCAAGAGGAATATAGTAATTTAGTAGATAATCAATTTTCCGATGATAAATTAAAGGAATATGATGTTCTTATTAAAGAAAAAGATGAAGAAATAGCTACTTTAAAAGAACAAATTCAGGCTCTTAAAGGTTCATTTTTTGAAGATGTTGGTTCTTTAAAAGAACAATTATCGGATAAAGAAGAACTTATCAAAGCTAAAGATGAAATTCAGGATTTAAATAAAGAAATTAAAGAAATCAATGATGAAAGAGTTGCTATTTTTAAGGAATTAGATTATAAAAACAAAATGATTTTAGCTTACAATGTGGAGTTAAATAAATCTATTTTAAAAGCTATTAATGTTGTTATTGATGAAGCAAGGGATAATATTAATAGAAGAAATGAAACTCTTGTGTTTGATTTAAATAAATCAATTGAAAAAGCTAAACATGATGTTAATGAAAAAAATAAAGCTATTGCTTATGATATAAAAAGTACTGTGGAAGATATGAATGAACAAATAAAACAAACCAGTACTTTAAAAATGATTTTAAATAAAAAGAAAATAAATTTAAGAGTCCCTACTGAAGATTTACTTAAACCATTTGAATTTGATTTAAATATTGATAATTTAGTATCTGGTCAGGCATTGGAGCTTGATGCTAATGAAATTTTAAAAGAGGTAATGCCAAAATTACCTGAACCATTTTCTAAATATATGGACACTTTAGAAGAGGCTCCTGAGACTATTGATGTATCATCTAAAAAAGAGGATTAATAATGAGAAGTTTTAATGGTGGAAATTTTACTTTTAATTATCCTGCAACTTGGGAAGTTGAAAAAGCGGATGTATTGTCCAATCCAGATTGTATTGCTACTCTGTCAAAAGGTCAGGATAATTTAATTAATGGCGTAATGTTTCCAACTGCTACAAATCTTGATGATTATAAGATTTTCATGGAGGATTCAATTTCAGATGATGGTGGTGTAATTCTTTCATCTGATTTTACTCAAATTGCAGGCATGGATGCAATTAAGCTTCATGCAAATATGGATACTCCTGAAATTAATTTTGATATTCACACATATGTTTTTATTGAAAATAGAAACATCTATATTTTTGAATTGAGAACTTTGGATGTATCTGGAGAATCTGAAAGAGAATTTAAGGATATTATTTCATCATTTAATATTTTAAAATAATTGTGTGTATTCAAGTAAATACTCACAATAGTTTTTATCAAGTAATTTCAATGTTGAGATGTTTTGTGGTGTTGTTCCTGAACGTTCTTCTACAAGGTTTCTCAAAGATCTGTTTTTCATGTGTGCATGTATTTCTTTTATTACAAATTCCATATTTTCAATATTTTTTATTTCTAATTCTTTTTGTGTAATGTTTTCATAAATTGGATATTTATTTAAATCATAAGATTTAGTTGGAGTTTGTAATACATTTAGATGACTGTAATAATTAGCACTTTCAGTTAAAAATCCATCAATTCCCATGTATGTTAAAATTGGCATAAATGAAAGTTCACAGAAAGAAAAAATAAAATAACTACTTTTTGATGCTTCTTTTTTTAATGACACTATTAAATCAACAAGGTCACGTGGATTTGTAAGAAGTGCATCACTGTTAGCAATTATAAATCCATTGTATCCTATTTCTTCTAATTTTTTTAGACATTCAATTCTTAAATCAATATATTTTGACCCCTGGATTACTGCTACATCACATTCCTCAACATTTTCAGCTGCCAGTCTTAATGTTTCTTTAACGTTGAATTCAGCAATTTCACGGTCAATATTATATGCTGAACCTTGATTTGGAGCAATTTTTATTTGGTTTTTGTAAAATAATTTTGGGGTTAAATTGTTATCAATTTTTCCAATTCTTCCAGGTCCGTCATGAGATTTTATTTCGAATTTTTTTATCATTTGATAATTCCTTTTTTGTTTGTCATATTAGTTTATGTTTTTTTAGGTTTATAAAAATTTTTTAATGAGTGTAATCAATTAGGTTACACAAACAAAAATTTTAGTAAGCTTTATATATGAATTTTTAAAGAATATTATTATGGATTTGAGGATATTATCCTATGATTATCCGAGGTGTGTTTTCAATGTCTATAATAAATCGTCTTAAATTCCTGTTTAAAGGAGAGAATGATAAAGAGGTAACAGACATCACTAATGATGTATCAAACACATCTGACGATGTCCAAGCTACATCTTCAAAAAAAGTTAATGATTCTATTGTTTCTGGAACAAAAACAACTGCTCCGATTAGTAGTTCTGTTAAAAATGATTCAGAAGAGGATAGTAACGATTTGACTTTTAAAAAAGACTTAGAATCATTGGATGATGAAAAAGATTCTTCTGAAGAAATTGTGAAAGAGGATACTCCTTCTGAAACAACAACAAAAGAAGAAGTTCCTAAAGAAGATAAATTATCTGAAGATGATAAAGAAGTTAAACAAAAATTAAATAATAAAGAGAGAGATAAAATGACTTTATTGACTGATAAAGAAATATTAAATGATAGTAATCGTGATCCAGATTTCACTGCTGAGTTCATTGATGCTGGAATTGAAACTGTAAAACACTGTTTCCAATGTGGTACCTGTAGTGGAGGTTGTCCTTCTGGAAGAAGAACTCCATACAAAGTAAGACAAATTGTCAGAAAATGTTTATTAGGATTAAAAGAAGAAGTTATTTCTGATGATGCTTTATGGATGTGTACTACCTGTTACACTTGCCAAGAAAGATGTCTTAGAAGTGTTAAAATTGTTGAAATTATCAAAAAAGCACGTAATATAGCTGCTCACGCAGGATACATGGCTAAACCTCACAAAATGACAGGTGTATTTGTAATGAACACTGGTCACGCTGTACCTATTAATGATGATGTTAAAGCTTTAAGAAGTAAAATTGGACTTCCTGAAGTGCCACCTACAACTCATGCAAATCCTGACGCATTAGCTGAAGTACAAAAATTATGTAAAATTACCGCTTTCGACGAATTAATCGGTTACGATGAAGCAACTGGCGGATTAAAAGAATAAATTTATTGAGGAGAGTTATATTATGGAAATTGCATACTTCTTAGGTTGTATTATGAACAACCGTTACCCTGGTGTTGAAAAAGCAACCAGAAAATTATTTGAAGCATTAGATATTGAATTAAAAGACATGGAAGGAGCATCTTGTTGTCCTGCTCCGGGTGTATTTGGTTCTTTTGATGAAGAAACTTGGGCTACTGTTGCAGCACGTAACTTAACTATTGCTGAAGACATGGGCGCAGACATTATGACTGAATGTAATGGATGTTTCGGTTCTTTATTCGAATGTAACCACATGTTAAAAGAAAATGGTGAAAAAAGAGACAAAATTAATGCAAACTTATCTGAAATTGGTAGAGAATTTAAAGGAACTACTAATGTTAAACACTTTGCACAAATCTTAAGAGACGATGTTGGATTTGAAAAATTAGCTTCTCTTATCGAACAACCTTTAGACTTAAATGTAGCTGTACACTACGGTTGCCACTTCTTAAAACCTACTGATGAAATCGGTATTGAAGATGATGCTGAAAACCCAGCTATTTTAGATGATCTTGTAGAAATTACTGGTGCAAAATCAGTTGACTACAAAGATAAAATGATGTGCTGTGGTGCTGGTGGAGGTTTAAGAGCTAGAGATTTAGATGTAACTACTAGTTTCACTAAAGAAAAACTCGACCACATGACTGCTGCTGGTGTAGATGCTATTGTTAACGTATGTCCATTCTGTCACATGCAATTTGACCAAGGTCAAACTGAAGTAAATGAAAGATATGGAACTGACTTCGCATTACCTGTTTTCCACTTAGCTCAATTATACGGATTGGCTATGGGATTATCTGCTGAAGATTTAACTTTCGATGCTCAAAAAATCGATGCAACTCCAGCTATTGAAAAAGCTTTAGGTAAAAATGCTAAATAAATTTAAGGATTTTTAATCCTTTTATTTTTTTCTTTTTAGGCATTGAAAACACATTTTGGATAATGTTATCATTTTTATGATAACTTTTTTTTATTAAATTTTTTTTTGTTTGTTTATTTACGAATAATTCGTAAGTATGTTTATATATGAGGAATATAATAAAATAAATTATTATATATTTAAGAGGTGTAATTATGTTTGTAGCGACATTAGATGGAATTTTTAAATATTCTGACCTTCCAGAAGAATACGAACCATATGTACAATTTAAAGCAACTATAGATAAAAGAGAACTTAAAAAAGATGATGAAATTGCTATTTTAAACATTGCAGGTACTTCTACTCATCATGTATTATTTTTAGATGCTTATTCTAATACAAGTGAAATAGAAAATGAGTTAAAAGATGCTGATGCTAAAATCAATCATACTACTTTAAAAATTATAGGTGGACATTTATGAGTTTACCATCTGAGCAAAATTGGTTAGTTCTAAATAATCTTATAATAGATTTAAGGAAAAAAGGACATGATATTCCTGATGGAATTAACCCGGAGATGGGTCTAATTAGATCATCTATTAGTTCATATAAAAGAGATCCGTCCCATCCTGATTTGATCAATGGTTTAGCTAAGGCAGAAATGTCTTTAAATAATATTCAAGGGACTCTTTTAACTATTGCAGAACAAGAAGATGACGAGTATGTTGATTATTGGCTTGATTTATTAAAACAGGTCATGCAGGGAAAAGAAGTTTTTGAATTTCCTAAATCAAGGTCAAAATTTTTAATTAATACTCCTCCGGGATTAACCACTTCTAGAATCAATTTAAAAGTTCCTTTAGCTGAAGAAAGAGTTCAAGAAATTGCAGAATGGAATGGACTTATTATTGAATTTGATGACGATTTAACTATCGAATTACATGGAGATAAACCTGATATTCAGATGGGTTTAAAAGAAATGGGTTCTTTCTTTTTAGAAGAATAAATGTGATACTATGACTAAAATTTTAGCAATCAGTGATATTCACGGTGAGGAAAATGAAAATCTCTATAATTATTTAAAAAATAACGATATTGATTTAGTTTTAATCTTGGGCGATATCACTGACTTTGGACCTTTGGAATTTGTACCAACTTTTATTAATAAAGTTTCAGACTGTGGAGTAGAAGTAATGGCTATTCCAGGTAATTGTGATCCTAATGGAATTTGCAATGCAATTGATGATGTTTCATTTTGTCTTCATAATAATGTTGTTGTTTATGAAGATGTTATTTTATTTGGATATGGTGGCTCTAATGAGACTCCTTTTAATACTCCTGGTGAAGTTAAAGACTCACAGATTTATGAAGAGGTATATGATTTATTAGCTAATTATGACTATGTTAAAAATGAAGATACTTCTAAAATTAAAATATTGGTCACTCATGCCCCTCCATTTAACACTGATGCTGATAAAATAGAAGATGGGGCTCATGTTGGCAGTGAAGGTATTTTAAAATCAATTCATGAATTTAAACCAGATATTAATCTTTGTGGCCATATTCATGAAGCAAAATCTATTAGTAAAATAGGTAATGGAACTGATGTTGCAAATCCGGGTATGCTTAAAGATAATGGAGCAGTATTAATTGATATTAAAAATGCTTCAAATTATGATTTAAGTATTATTTCTTTAAATGAATGAATATTCATTATTTTTTTTTCTTTTTTTGTGAAAATCAAATAACAAATTTTATTTAATATTAATTTTATATACATTATTATCATTTTACATGTGATAATTATGATTTGGGTTATTGGAGAAGTGGACGGTAAAAAATATAAGGAGCCTTTTTCTAAAGGAATTTTATCCCGTTCTCTTAATGTTGCTGATATTGGTATTGAAAGAGCTCATAAAATAGCTAGTGACATTGAATCATATTTAATTGATGAGAATGTAACTGAAATATCAAATCAGGATTTATCTAAGCTTATTTTAAATCATTTAAATAAAATTGACTCAACAATTGCAGTTAAATATCAAAATTTGAGGTCCTTAAGAATTTCTAAAAAACCATTAATTATCTTAATTGGTGGTGCATCAGGTGTTGGTACTTCTTCAATGGCTTTTGAGCTTGCTAATAGATTAAGATTAAAAAACCTCATCAGCACAGATATGATTCGTGAAGTTATGCGTAAAATTGTTTCAAAAGAATTAAGTCCGGTTATTCATAAATCCAGTTTTGATGCTTATCAAAGTATTAGAATTCCTTCTATTAGTGTTGATTCTGTTATTGAAGGATTTATCAGTCATGTTGATGTTGTTAATGTAGGTATAGAAGCAATCATTGAAAGGTCTGTTAAAGAGGGTATAAGTACCATTATTGAAGGAGTTCATGTTGTTCCGGGTTTTATCAGAAAGGATTTAATGGACAATAATAATATTATAATGTTTACATTAACAGTTGAGGATGAAGAGGCTCATAAGCAAAGATTTTATTCCAGATGCAGACAGCCTTGGGTAAAAAGGTCTCTTGAGCGTTATATGGATAATTTTGACACAATCCGAAAGACTCAAAATTTTTTAGTTGATCAGGCTAAAATTAACAATACATGTGTTATTAATAATATTGATATTAATGTAACAATTGATATAATGGTTAATGAAGTATTAAATAAATTTGGAGGTGAAGATAATGTTGAATAAGAAGGTTAAAGAGATAATGACAACTGATGTAATAACAACTACTTCAGATATTGATGTTGTATATGCTTTTGAGAAATTAATGGAATATAAGATTAGTTCTCTTCCTGTTGTTGAAGATGATATATTATTGGGTATTATTACAGCTACTGATGTTGGTCATAATTTAATATTGGATAAATATGAATTGGGAACAAGTGTTGCTGAGATTATGATAAAATCTGTTGTTACAATTTCTCCTGATGATACTCTTGAAACTGCTATTAAAGCTATGAAAGATAGTATTCCTTCTTCTGGAATTATAAATCAACTTCCTGTTGTTGAAGATGGTAAATTAATTGGTATAATTTCTGATGGAGATATTATTCAAGAGTTATTTTAAATTAATCATTTATTTTTTGATTTTATTTATTTTTATAATTTTTTATTAATTTATTGTAATTATTTTTTTTTCTAGAAAATTTTTTTTTATTAAATTTTATGCTAAAAATTAAGGTTTTTACTAACATTTATATATAAGTAAATTCATAAATTATTATTGGCTAGACTGGAGGGTTAGGGGTCCTCTGTAAGCACACACCCCCTTTGGTGCAGTTGAAGTTCAAGAGGCGGCTTTTTAAGAGAATATAAGCCTAGAAAAAACAACATAGAAACCTCGTCCTACAGGATTGGTGGTTGTGAGGCTTTTACTGGAGGGTAAAAGTTAGTCATTTTTAATATGGGAACGGGTCAGGCCCGGAAGGGAGCAGCTCTACTGTTAACATTCAATGCTTGTAGAATCCCGGGGCGGAGTTGGATTTTTTAGATCACTTATATTTTTGAGATTAGTCCACTTTTGAACATGCCATTTATAAAATAAGTAACTTTATTAATAAGTTTTTACATAGTATATTATATATTGTTTATTTAATGTCGGGATGGCCCAGCCTGGTACGGCGTCGGACTGCTAATCCGATGATCTTATGATCACCCGGGTTCAAATCCCGGTCCCGGCGTTCATTTTTTATCTATTTCTTGTTCATGTTCATAGTTTATACCTAAAGGACATGCATGGACTACAATATATTGTATTTCAGGTATTTCTTTCATAATTTTATCCTGCACTTTGTGTGTTATTTCATGAGATTCATATAATGTCATATTCCCATCAAGTTTTATATGCATTGAAACTGTAGAATAAGGGCCAATATAATTTATTTTAATTTCATGTGTTTCATATACTCCATCAACACTATTTGAAATTCTTCTAATATTTTCTACATATTCTTTTGGTACTTTACCTAAAATATAGTCAAGGTTTTCTTTAACAATACCATAAGCAGTTTTTAATATTAATCCTCCTATTATAAGTCCCATTATAGGGTCCAATATTGGAAAACCCATGTTTGATATAACTACACTCAGTAGGACTGCAACTGAAGAATATATGTCTGTTCTTTGATGCTGACCGTCAGCAACTATTGATGGGCTTTTTATTTGTTTACCTACATTTATAATATACTGACTTATTGAAAGGTTAATAACAATTCCAAAAAATGCCATAATAGCTGCAAATGCAGTAGGTTGGGTAATTAATGTTGGATGGAGTAATTTTTCAATAGCTCCAGTTATAATTTCATAAGCAACAATAAACAAAAAAATTACAATTACTAATCCACATATTGCTTCTGCACGCCCGTGTCCATATGGATGTTCATCATCTGCAGGTTTTTGACCAATATTAAATCCAATATATGCAATAATTGATGTTCCCACATCTGATAAAGTATGTGCTCCTTCAGATACCAATGCATAACTTCCAGACATTATTCCAATTGCAATATTGAATATGGTTAAAATACAATTTGCACCAATTGCAACTATAGCAACTTTTTTTCCAGCTTTGCTTCGGTCATTATTCATTCGCAATCCTCTTTTCTAAGATATTCATTGCTTTTTCAATATTTTCATAAGAATTTGCATATGACATTCTTACATGTTTTGCACCATTTGATCCAAATGCAGCACCGGGAACAGTAATTACGCCTGCATCTGCTGCTTTCATTACAAAGTTTTCATCTTCTATTTTTGGAAATACATAAAATGCTCCTTCAGCATTAACTGTTTCATATCCCATTTGATTTAATCTGCTCACTATTAAATCACGTCTTTTTTGAAATTCTTTAATCATTTTTTCTGCTGCATCCTGTGGTCCTGTTAATGCAGCATATGCTCCTCTTTGTGATGTGGTACTTGCACATGCTATATTATATTGGTGGATTTTAAGAAGTTCTTCACAGAAATTTTCATTTGC
>CADAAJ010000070.1 GCA_902785855.1 uncultured Methanobrevibacter sp.
TGTGGGTATTGGTATGGGTAAAAGTTGGAATGAGTTTAAGGCTTTAGGTTTAAGGGCAGTTATTGTTACTGTTTTGGTTATTGCTTCAACTTATCTTGGCTCAGCTGTTGTAGCTCATATTGTTTTAGTTTTAACAGGTGTTCCGGTATAGAGAATTTTTCTAGTATTAAGTTTTAAAATTTGATTTGGATAATAACTTAACTATTTAATACTACTTTTTACAAATATTAATTTAGGTGTTTTATGTTTTTACAGAATATTTCTAAATTTATTTTTAATTATCGCTATGAACAGGCAACTGCTGAATCTGTTACAACTGTTAAAGCAGCTTTTTTAGATTTTTATGGTGTTGCTTATAGAGGAATGAGTGAAAATGCTAGTAAAATAGCTTATGCAAGTATTGAAGAAATATTTTCACAAAACTTTGATTCAAAACTAAAAGCCTCAATTATTGCAACCAACAAAAAAACTAATTTTTTAAATGCAGCATTTATTAATGCAATTGCTGCACATGTTTTGGAATTGGATGATGGTCATAGAGGTGCACAAATTCATTTAGGTTCAGTTATTTTTCCAACCGCTCTTTCTATTTGTGAAAGTTATAATTTAAGTGGAAAAGAATTTTTGGAAGGAGTTATAGTAGGTTATGAAGTAGGTATACTTTTAGGACAAATTGTCAATCCTCAACACAGAAACAATGGATTTCACACAACAGGAACTATTGGAACATTTATTGCAGGGGTAGTAGCATCAAAATTGTTAAAACTTAATGAAACCCAAATTTTAAATACTTTGGGTTTATGTGGAACCCAATCAGCAGGTCTTTTAGAATCTGACCATGGTGGATCTATGGGTAAAGTTCTACATGTTGGAAAAGCAGTTCAAAATGGAATTTTATCAGCATATCTTGCAAAAAATGGGTTTACTGGTAGTGAAACAATATTTGAAGGTAATGAAGGATTTTTAAAAACAATGGTATTTCCGAATTCAGATTATTCAGCTGAAGATTTTTCATTTGAAGAAGTTCTGGGAGATATTGGAAAAGTAAGAGTTAGAGATATTTACTTTAAAAAATATCCATTCTGCAGACATATTCACTCATCAATTGATACAGCTTTGAAATTAAAGGCAAGTATTGGGGATGAATATGATCACATTGAAAATGTGGTTGTTAAAACATATGATGTTGCAGCACAGCATGATAATCGCAATCCTAAAAACTTGGAAGAACTTAAACAAAGTTTACCTTATGCTGTTGCAATAGCTTTAGTTATTGGGGATGTTAATGTTGATGCAATTAATTTATTAATTGAATATGGTCTTTTAAATGATAATTCAAATGTCACTAAAGTTAATTCTATTAAAAAATTGGCTCAGAATATGGTTTTAATTTCTGATGATAAAATAAATAAATTATATCCGGCTAAAAGGCCTTCAAATGTTATTATCAAATTGGATGATAATTTCAGAAATGGTGAATTTCAAAATATTACCTTTATTCCTAAAGGAGACTTTGAAAATCCTCTGCATCTCAAAGAACTAGTTGAGAAGTTTAAAAGTTTAAATCCGCAATTTGATATTAGTAATTTAACAGTAATTGATTCAATTGAAAATTATTCTATGATGGATGTTGTTAGAAAGTTAAATGGGAAGATATTATGAAAAATACTAAAGATTTTCTTAAAAAAATAGGTATTGAAGAGCCTTCTTCTTCTTTTCAATCATCTAAACGATTTGAGGATGGTGGGCAGTTTCGTTTTGAAGTTCCAGGTATCCAGTCACCAAAAACAATGGAAGCACTTTTAGATGAATCAATTAAACAGAATATATTTATTCATAGAGTCACTCAGACTAAAGGAATCATGCTTTTAACTGATGAGGAAATTAACCATATGGTTAGTATGGCTAAAGATTATGGTTGTGAATTATTTTTATCAGTAGGTCCAAGAGCAACATATGATACATCAGCAACAGTTCATACAACTGAAGGTAGTAGGATAGGTTATCGTTTAAGAGGATATGATAATTTAGTTTATGCTATTGAAGATGTTAAAAGAGCAGCTGAATTAGGTGTTAGGGGCATATTATTATATGATGAGGGTTTACTTTACACATTAAATCAGATGAGAAGTCATGGGGAACTTCCAGGCAATATTCAATTTAAATTATCTGCACATGCGGGGCACTGTAATCCTGCTTCTGCAAAACTAATGGAATCAATAGGATTAAATTCATTTAATCCGGTTCGTGATTTACAAATTCCAATGATTGCTTCTATTAGAAATTCAATTAATATTCCTTTGGATTTACACACTGAAAATCCAAAATCTACTGGTGGTTTTATTAGGCATTATGAAGTTCCAGAATTTATTAAAGTTGCAGCCCCAGTTTATTTAAAAACAGGGGGTTCTGTTGCAGCCAATCATAATTGGGATACTACTCAAAAAGAAGCAGTGGCTCGTATTAAACAGGTTTCATTAGTTAAAAGAATGATTGATAAATATGCATCAGATGCAATTGTATCTCCTAATAAATCAATTTATTTATCTGTTCCTGAGTGATTTTATGAGTATTGTTGATGATATTTCAAACTCGATAATTAAAGCTTCAACTACACTATCTCAAGATAAGGAATCTGCATTGAAAAAAGCTATTTTAAATGAAGATAATGATAATGCAAAATGGGCATTAAATCAAATTCTAGAAAATTATAAAGTCGCACAAAAAAATAAATTTCCTTTATGTGATGACACTGGAATTCCTCACATAATTATTGAATTAGGATCTAAAAGAGAGATTAAAGCTGAATTAATTAATCAGATTCATGAAGGAATTGAAATGGGTCTAAATAACTTACCTGCAAGGCCAATGGCTGTTAAAGGTAATGAAATAGAGCGTATTGAGCAAAGTAAAGGTTTATTTGAAAAACCAGGAATGCTTCGCCCTACATCAATTTTAATAGATACTGCTGAAGATGAATCTAGCTATTGTAGGGATATTGATTCAGATACATTAAATATTCATTTTTTACTTGAAGGTGGAGGGCCTGAAATAAGATCTAAAACTTATAGGGTTTACCATCAGCGTAGCTTTCCCAATGTTATTGACACTGCTTGTGAATGGTTAATTGAATCTTTGGGGATGTTGGGTTGTACTCCTTCAATTCCTTCAATTGGAATTGGACGAACACACTTTGAAGCAACTTCTCTTCTTTTAAAATCTATTGCTTATGGAAATTTAAACAATCAAAATGAATTTGAAGAAGAAATAACTCATAGATTAAATCAGAGTGGTATTGGTCCTTTGGGTTTTGGAGGTAAAACAACTGTTTTAGGTTGTTATTTAAATATTGGAAATCAAAGGGCGAGTGGTGTTAGAATTGTATCAATTAGACCATCTTGTTTTGTTGAACCAAGAGTTTTCACATTAAAATTGTAAGGTTTATATATTATTTAGTATTATTTTTAATTAACAGTAAAAAAGGTTTATAAAATGCAAGAAAATAATTTTAAAGTTAATCCTCATTCATTAAAAACTGCTGTATCTGGTGTTGAAAAAAATAAAATTATAACTCGAGGATATAATCAAAAGGATTTGATTGAGAAAATTAGATACAGTGATATGGTTTTTTTACTTTTAAAGGGTAGATTACCTTCAGTTATAGAAGGAAAGATTTTTAATCATGTTTTAGTTTCATTTTGTGATCATGGGGTGACACCTCCAAGTACTCAAACTGCACGTTTGATTGCTTCATCAGGTTCACCAATTAATTCTGCTGTTGCAGGAGCTTTATTATCTTTTGGAAATAAACATGCAGGAGCTATTCAAAAAGCAATGGAACTTTATCAGTCTAAAATTTCTTCTGTTTATTTAATTGATGATGCTGATATTGACAATAAACAAATTGCCAGTTTGGCTATTGAAATATACAATGAGTATATCGTGGCAGGTAAAAAAGTGCCAGGTTTTGGTCATAGGTATCATGAAATTGATCCAAGGGCTGATAAATTAATAGATATTGTAGTTAATAAAGGCTTTATTGGACCACATATTAAATTAGCTTTAGCTCTTCAAGATTTAGTTTATGAGAAAAAAGGTATTAAACTAAATGTAGATGGTGCAAATGCAGCAATTCTTTCAGATTTAAAATTCACTCCTCAATTAGGTTTAGGTGTTTTTATAATAGGGAGAGTTCCAGGTATTATTGCCCATATTAATGAAGAAAATATGGATGAAGATGAATTTAGAAGATTTTGTGATTTAGATGATATAATTTATGAAGCAGGTAGATAAAATGGAATTTAGTGATGTTATTAATGAAAGATATAGTGTTAGAGGATATCTTGACAAAGAAGTTGAAAAAGAAAAATTAGAATATGTTTTAAATGCAGCTACAATTGCACCAACAGGTGTTAATGCTCAACCTTTTAAAGTATATGTTATTGATACTAAAAAATATGAATCTGAATTAAGAGAAATTTACGGAGCAAAATGGTTTGTGCAGGCACCGTATGTTTTATGTGTTGTAGCTTTAAGAGATAAAGCCTGGACAAGACCTTGGGATGGTAAAAATATTGCAGATATTGATGCAACTATTGTAATGGACCATATTATTCTTGCAGCTACTGATGTTGGTCTTGGAACATGTTATATTGGAGCATTTAAAAAATATAGAGCTCATAAATTTTTAAATCTGGATGAAAATGAAGAACCAGTATTATTTACTCCTTTAGGTTATCCTGATGCTGAACCAAGAGATACTCCAAGAAAAGAATTAGATGAATTTGTAGTATATATGGATTAAAATGAAAGTTTACATGCTTAAAGCAGATAATTCAAAAGATATGGAAAAAATATCAGAAGAATTATCTCAAAAAAAATTTAAAATTCGTGAAAAACAAGATAATTACATTTTAATGAGAAAAAGAAGATTTGGTAATTTGGTAATCCATGCAATATGTTTAATTATTGCACTTTCAGTATTTGGATTAGCAATTTTTATCAATGTTGTTTATTTCACATATTCCTATCTTTGGGCTTCTCCTCATGTTTTGATTACAACTGAAACACAGGGAGAAGAAGGTGAGGAATTGGAATTTAATACTATGGATGAAGTTTTAGATAAAGCTACTGCTATTTTATGATTTCATCTACACTATATTCTTCAATTTTTCTTATTATTAATGGAGTTTTGCAGTTAATATATTCAGATTCTTCTCCTATTTTTGCATCAATTAAAACTTCATTAATGCTAGGTTCAGCAAATAATGTTATGATATCTGTTATAAAATTATTATAATCTTTTTGAACTTTTTCATCACTAAAACCTAAACGTGGAAGTTCATTTGTCCAAATGTCACTACCTGGTGAGAATTTTTTATCTTCCACCTTGTTATTTTTAATTTCACCATCTATTGTAATTGAAAAATTTTTATTTAATATTATCCAAACTGATCTTTCCATGTGTAATATTTTATTATGAAATGATATAAATATGATGAAATTATAATAAAAAAATAAGTGTTATTATGGTAAATATTAAAATGTTTAAATTATTAGGTGTATTGTTAGCTTTAATGTTAGTTATTTGGGCAATTTTACCTATTTTAAGACATCAACCTTTAAATAATGAACTTATAGCTACAGCAATTATTTTGATAATGATTGCTGCTGCATATCTGGTAATTTTATTTAATCCAAGTTGGACAAAAGCGGTTTTCTTTTTTGAAGGAATAATTATTGGTGTAAGTGGTTATATACTTTTAAGCCATCCATTTAATGCAATATTTTTAGTAATTGGTTTATTCATTGTTATGATAGCTATTTTAGCTTATATTCAAAAATTACCTGCTGGCGTCTTGAAATGGTTTTATAGGTAATTTATTTTACTTTTATTCTTTTTTTTATTAAATATTTTTAAGTAAATATTATCATTTAAATACTTTTTTTTAACTTAATTTAAATTTCAGCTATTTTTACTAATATTAAATAGTAAAAGATATATATATTGCACAATAAAAATAATTACACCATGGTGATTAATTATGGCAGAGATATCAGACGCAATCGCAATGATAAAAAAAGCTGAATCTGATGCTGAACAACTTATTGTTGATTCTCAATCTCAATCAAAAGAGTTAATTGATGAATCCAATATAAAAGCTGAAGAAATTATTTTGGAGGCTAAAAAATCAGCTGAAGAGGAAGTTAAAAATACTGTTTTTGATGCAGAAGATAAAGCTAAAAAAGAAGCAGAATCTATTGCTAAGCAGTCCGATGAGGATGTTAAATCCTTAAAAGATAAAGCTATGGCAAATGTTGATGAAGCTGCTTCAACTATTGTCAAAAATATTTTGTAGTGTGAGATTATATGTTCAAGACAGCTAGAATGCGTAAAATTAGAATTGTTACACTTGACAAGTATGTAGCTCCTACAGTGGATGCTCTCCACGAACAAGGGCTTATACAAGTTAGTGATATTTCTGATAGTGTTCAGCAAGATCCTGAATTAGCGGAATTAGTAACTCCTGCTAAAGCTACTCCACATACTGGTAAATTATCTTCACTTCTTATGAAAACTAATGGTATATCTGAACTTTTAGGAAATTCTTTATCCGAAGGCCATGGGTTAAAGGACACTGTTATGTCTTTAATTAGTCCAGACTTACCTGTTCAAAAAGAAGTTGAAGCATTAGATACTGAAGCTTTCATTGAAAAAGCTGAAGACACTTTATCCCAGGTGGAAGCTAAAACTAGTGTTATTGAAGGAAAACTAGCCGCACTTGACACTGAAACAAGTGAACTACAGTCTAATAAAAGTTTGGCTAATCGCTTATCACATTTTGACATGGATTTAGCTCTTTTAAAAGATTCAAAGTACACTTCTACTACTGTGGGTAGGATTAATGCTGAATCTGCTTCAGAAATCAAAAATGAATTAAGTAACTTGACTGACGAATTAGATATGTTTATGGTTCCTACAGATGATAAAAATTTCAATATTATTGTGGTAGTAACTTTAAATGAATTTAGTGATAATGTTTACTCAATTCTCCGTAAATTCGACTTTGAAAAGATGGAAGTTGGTGATGTTGAAGGAACTCCTCAACAAATTATCTCAAATGCTGATTCTAGATTATTAGCTATTGAATCAGAACGTGAAGCAATTAAAAAAGATTTAAGAGCAGTTGCAGAACAATGGGATGATGAAATATTAGCACTAAAAGAACAATTAGAAAATGAAAAAGAAAAGAACGAAATTCTTTCATCATTTGTTCAAACTAAAGACACTTATGTTCTTGAAGCATGGGTACCTGTAAAAGATACAGAAAAAGTTGAACAGCTTGTTGAAAAAAGTTCTGATGGACATTGTGCCTTTGAAACTATTGAAGTTGAAGGTACAGATGATGAAGATGTTCCTATTTTACAACAAAATGGATGGTATGCAAAACCCTTCGAATTCCTTGTAGATATGTACTCTCCAGTACGTTATAATGCAATGGATCCTACAATATTTGTTGCAATTACATTCCCATTCTTCTTCGGTTTCTGTTTAACTGATGCAATATATGGTTTAATGGTATCATTAATAGGAGTTCTTTTAATACGTGGTATGGGTAAAATTAAAGAATCCATGAAAGCATTTGGTTGGATTTTAGTATGGTCCGGTTTATGGGCAGTTATACTGGGATTACTGACTAATGGTTTCCTTGGGGACTTCCCGGAAAAATTTGCCTCATATCGTTTACCGACTATATTTGCTCCAATTGAAGCATTTAAACATCCAGATACTATTTTAATAATTGCTATTGCTGTGGGTCTTATTTACACAAATATAGGATTTATTTTAGGTGCTATTAACAACTTAAGATATGGTAATGTTAAAGAAGCTATTGGATCTCAATTATGTTGGTTTGTTTTTGAAGCTGGTATTATTCTTATTGCTTTAGGATTTGTAATGAAATTAGGTATGATTGCTTTAATTCCAGGAGGTATTTTAGTAATCATTACTATTGGAATGTTAGTATATGCTAATGGTGCTTATGGTATTATGGACATTTTCGGATTTATGGGAGATGTTTTATCTTATGCTCGTCTTTTAGCATTATGTTTAGCTACCGGTGGTATTGCAATGACTGTTAATATTTTAACTCATATGGTTAATACTTCAATTCCATACATTGGTATTATTTTAGCAATCATTATATTCTTTGGTGGTCATATAGCAAACTTCTTATTCCAAGTATTAGGTGCATTTATTAATGCTTTACGTCTTAACTATGTTGAATTCTTTTCACAATTCTTCATGGAAGGTAAAGGAAAATTCGAAGCTTTTAAAGCAAAAAGAACATTTACTAAAATTAAAAATTAAAAATTTTTCATTTATATCTTAAATTAAATTTAAAAAAATCAATATTATTCAAAGGTGAATTAAATATGGTAGAAATTTCTTTAGGTACTGCTTTAGCAGCAATTGGTGCTGGAGTAGCAATTGGTTTTGCTGGATTAGGTTCCGGTTTAGGGCAAGGTATGGCAGCTGCAGGTTCTGTAGGTGCTGTTGCAGAAGATAATGATATGTTTGCTCGTGGTATTATTTTCTCTGCATTACCAGAGACTCAGGCTATTTACGGTTTCTTAGTTGCAATCTTATTATTAGTATTCTCTGGATTATTAGGTTCAGGAACTGGTAATGGTTTATCTGCGGAAGCAGGTATTGTAGCTATTGGTGTAGGTGCATCTATTGGGTTCGCTGGTTTAGGTTCCGGTATGGGACAAGGTATTGCAGCAGCATCATCCGTTGGAGCAATTGTAGAAGATAATGATATGTTTGCTCGTGGTATTATTTTCTCTGCATTACCAGAGACTCAGGCTATTTACGGTTTCTTGATTGCTATTTTACTTATGGTATTCAGTGGAATCTTAGGTGCAGCTTA
>CADAAJ010000071.1 GCA_902785855.1 uncultured Methanobrevibacter sp.
AGACTTAAACAAATACAGTAAATGGGGTCTTACTCCAATGAGAGGTCACTTTAACGTAAACGGATTCAACATTTTCATGGCATTCGAATGTGGATTTGCATTTGGTGTTGACTACTGTAGAGGATATCCTAGATACATGTTAGGAGAAACCAACACTATCGATTTATTAACCAGAAAAGAACCAGATTGTTTCATGGTTATTGCAGCTGACCCTGGTGCTCACTTCCCTAATGGAGCAAACCAACACTTAGCTGACATTCCTGTTATTCAAATTGATATTCACTGGGGACCATCTACCGAACTTGCTGATGTAGTATTACCTGGTTCATTCATTGCTGTTGAATGTGCTGGTACCAGTTATCGTATGGATGGAGTTCCTATCTACATGAAGAAAGCTATCGACAAACCTGAAACTTGTCGTGATGACGAATGGATTGTCCGTGAATTGAAAGAAAGAGTAATGAAACTCAGAGAAGAGCCAAACGTAGCTCCAAAATATGTGCCAAATCCAAACACGGGGAGAAAAAAGACGTTATGTTTAAAGACGGCGTTATTGTTGATAATGTTTCTTCCGATGCAAAAGTCTTAGATGTTACTGATAAAATAGTCATGCCAGCTGGTGTTGACCCTCACGCACACGTTGCAGGTCCTAAATTAGTAGTAGGAAGATTATACAGACCTGAAGATTCCAGAAGAGGTGTTACTCAAAAAACTAAAGTATTAAGATCCGAATCTGGTTTTTCAATTCCAAGTTGTCCTGCAACCGGTTACAGATACTCAAGATTAGGTTACGGTACTGTTGTAGAAGCAGCTATGCCTCCTCTTGAAGCAAAACACACTCACGAAGAAATTGCAACTATTCCACAAATTGATATTCCAGCTATGCCATTATTTGGTAACAACTGGTTTGTAATGGAATATGCAAAAGATAACAACCTTGAAGATTTATCTGCATTTGTTTCTGCATGGTTAAAAATCTCCAAAGGTTACGGAATTAAAATCGTAAACCCATGTGGTAGTGAAGCATGGGGTTGGGGTATGAACGTACACGGTGTAAATGATAAAGCACCATACTTTGACGTAACTTCCAAAGAAGTTGTTATCGCATTAGCTAAAGCTAACGAAATGTTAAACTTACCTCACTCTATACACATTCACCCTAATGATTTAGGACACCCTGGTAACGTACCAACTACTATTGAAACCATGGACGCTGTAAAAGATGTTAAAAAAGGATCTGGTGCAGCTGAAATTAGGGATCAAACTATGCACGTTTGCCACTTACAATTCCACTCTTACACTGGTAACAGTTGGAAATACCTGTGACGTAGGTCAAGTAACTTTAGATGAAACTACTACCATGACTGCAGATGCTCCTATGGAATACGACTTATTCAAATTATCTGGTTTAAAATGGACCAACAAAGATATTGAATGTGAAACTGCAGCAGGTATTATTCCATGTATTTACTCAGGTAAAAACCCTGTTAACACTTTACAATGGGCTATTGGTCTTGAATTGTTCTTACACATTGATGACCCATGGAAAGTATGTTTAACTACTGACCACCCTAACGCAGGACCATTCACTAGATACCCTAGAATTATCTCCTGGTTAATGAGTAACCAAAGAAGAATGGAAATGATTGAAAACAGAGAAGTTCACAAATGGGCAGAAAAAAGAACTACTCTTGCAACTCTCGACAGAGAATACGATTTCTACGACATTGCAACTATTTCAAGAGCTGCTCCTGCTAAAATCTACGGATTCACCGACAGAGGTGCACTTACTCCTGGTTACAGAGCAGACATTGCTGTATATGACATAAACCCTAATGAAATTGATCCATCCAGACAATATGCAGAAATCGAAAAAGGTTTCGATGTAGCTGAATACACTATTAAAGATGGTCAAATCTTAGTAAAAGATAAAGAAATCGTAAAAGTTAAAGAAAGTCAAAACATCTGGGTTAACGTAAAAGGATGGGAAGCACAAGAACAAAAAGTCATCGACAACATTATGCCGTTCTTCACCCAATACTACTCAGTTAAATGGGAAAACTATCCAGTACACGACCACTATGTATCTAACCCAATAAAAATAGATGTTGAAGGTAAATAGAGGTGTTTAATTTGAAAACAATTACATTTGATCAAATAAAAACTTCTTCAATTGCTTTAGAATTTGATGAATTAATTCCTGATGAAATTTATTCATGGACTGAAGCAGATTTCGCAAAATACCAAGTTCCTATTGGAAACTCAAGATTCCCAATAACCGACTTCTTCAAAATAACTGTTGAAGGAGACGCTAACGGACCTGAAGAAGTTGAAATGATTTTAAACGGTGACTTAAACAGAGTAAAATACATCGGTTGTAAAATGAGTGCTGGTGACATTGTATGTAACAGTAGTGTAGATTTACACGTCGGTGCAGAAATGAGCGGTGGTTCAATTCTCGTTAAAGGTAACGCAGCAGCTCACGCAGGAAGAGAAATGTCTGGCGGATACCTTGAAATCGAAGGTAACACTAAAGAATTCACCGGAGCTTCTTACATTGGTGAATGGAGAGGTATGACTGGTGGTCAAATTGTTGTCGGCGGAAACGCTGGTAAACAATGTGGTGAATGTTTAACTGGTGGAAGAATTCACGTTAAAGGTAACTGTGATATCTTAGCTGGTATTCACATGACCAAAGGTATTATCGAAATTGACGGTGATGTAAACCGTTGGCCTGGTGGACAAATGAAAAACGGTAACATCATTATCCATGGATTCCTCGGAAGATTACTCGAAGGATTCGTTTTAGATGGTATCGTAGTTGACCCTGAAGTTGACGGAGTCACTTTCGAAGGAAAATATATTAAATATACTGGAGATATTGGTCTTAACGGTAAAGGTAACCTTTACTTAGACGCTGAAGCTAACAAAGAAAAATTAGCTGAATACGGTGAGTTAGACGACGAATATACTTCAATCAGAGAATACAGGAATTTATAATTCCTTTCTCTTATTCTTTTTTTTATTAAATAGGCGATTTTTATGGTAGAAGAAGTTGAAATGACCTTAGAAGAAGCAATTGAGTATGTAAGGAATAACGTTAATGTTAAAGATACTTTAGAAATTTCTTACAGTCGTATTTTTGCTCCGGGTGAAGTTTTAGGAATAACTGAAGAAGATGAAATCACCGGTGAAGGTCTCAGAGTTGGTTTGCAATTAAATGGTGAAATATTAAATCAGTCTATTGAAGTAGATTTCAATGAAATTGGAGAAGATTTAATTGAAATGCGCCATATTACTGAAGATAAAGAATTAATTATCGAAGTTTTATAATTCATTTTTTTTATAAAATTTTTTTTTGTTCGTAATTATACAAACAACTTTATATATAATAAAATATACTGTTATATATTGGAGTTGATATTATGAAAGAATTAGAATTATCAACAAAAGATGCTGTAAAATACTTAAAAGAACATGTTAAAATTCATGATAAAATTGAAATTTCATATAATAGGATTTTTGCTGAAGGTGAAGTCCTGAATGTTGATTTTTCAAAGTATTTTGATAAACCTGGTTTTAGATTACTTGTTTTACTTGAAGAAAGTGATCTTGGTGCTACAATTGAAATTGATGTTTATGAAGTAGAAGAAGATATTATTGAATTTACTCATTATCCAAAAGAAGGTGAACCGGTGGATGTTAGTGTAGTTTAACTACAACTTATCCATTTTTTCAAAAGGAATTAATGTTTCAATAGCTTTTACTTCAATATCAATGCCTTTTTCTTTAATAGCTCCTATTGAATTCAAACCACTTCCTGCTACAACACCAAAGTTATAGTTATTTGCTTTAGCATTAAAGGCAAGTTCCCGTGGTTTTCCTATTTTATATATTGAAAATCCTAGTTTTGATAATTTGTCCAGGAAATAAACTGCATAATCACGTGAAATATTAGGAATTTCTTTAAAACTGGCTAATATCTTTTTAGGATTATTTTGTGTGATATTAGTCATATTTTTTGATAAAAAGATTTTATGAGGATTTAGTGTTGAACCGTTATATGATATTAAGTCTATAAATATTGGAATTTCGCTTAATTCAAGTAATCCTCCATATTTTGGATTTGATATAATTCCATTATTAATAAGTAATCCGTCAATACTTAAACTGCATATTGTAGCAATACCAATTTTTTCATCATCATCAGGATGATTGACTAGCTTAAAATATGGATTAATGTATTTTGGATCGTTATTATATGTTTCTTCCATTATGTCTAATGCTTTTTCTAAATCATCTTTTTTAACATAAGAAACATTTGATATTATATTTCCGGATTTTTTTTCAATATCAAAATCTACCTGCTGGATTAAATTCCAGGATTTTGATAATAAAAATGGTATTTTTGGCTGTATATCATGTGTAACAGGTTTTAAGCGGTATTTTATAGTTGAAGTTATTGGAGATAATGTTTTAAAGTCATTTATTTCTTCTGCTATTTTAATATCTATTTCTTCACCATCTTCTTTAACTGCACAAAATGGTGTTATTCCACCTACAACAGCTATTCCAACCATTCCGTCAGGTACATTCATTCCTAAAATGTCTTTTCCTTCATCTGAAATGCCGATTATTCCACCAATACCTATTTTATCAAGTTTTTCCATTAATTTGATGGTTTTTTGCCTTCCAATTCCAGGTATTAGTCTGAAGTTTGCAGGTATTAATCCTTCACCTGAACTTACTACATCAAGAATGGAAGTTGAACCTTTTGTTGTAAAGGCATCAAGAGGTGTTATTGATGTTTTTTTGTATGATATTAATTCTGTGAATGTTATTGGTTGTGAGTCTTCAATTTTTAAAAGTCCGCCGTATTGAAGTTGGGATGGTATTCCTTCGTTAAGCAATATTCCATCTATTGTTGAACCACATATTGTTGTGGCATTAATTTCTTCTCCGTCTGAAGGTCTATTTAAATTGATGTAAGGACTAACAGAAAGACCACTTTCAACAATACTTTTTATTATATTAATTGAATTTTCATTATAAATGGTTGATGTATTAACAACAACATTTCCTTCTTGTGTAATATAGTTGAAGTCAGTTAAATACATCATTTCTTCAAATTTTGAATAAATAAAATCAACCTGGTCATAGATTAATCCTTTTTCTAATTTTTCACGACCCAAATTTGTTATAACACGTCCGGAATATCCCATTTTTTCGGTAAGACCTTTTTCATCAAGTATCTTCATATGATATCTTACCGCACGTTCGCCTAAATTATATCCTTTCTCTTTAAGCTCATCAGCAATATATTTTGATCCGGTAGGCTTTTCCTGAACACTTAAAATTCTTAAAATTTCAATCATTCGCTGTTCTGATTCAGACATTGAAAACTCCTTTGTAAAAAAAGTTGAATATTTAGATTAGATATCTAAATATTTTCTTTGTTCATATCCGAATACTTGGACACGGTATTCGTCCCATTCTTTATATTTGAGCTCTAGGAATTTTTCACTTAAATGTGGACCTAGTGTATTTAAAATCAATGGGTCTTCTTCAAGGGAATGATATGCTTCCCATAAACTGGTTGGCAATACTTTAATTCCTCTTTTTTCTCTTTCCTCTTCACTCATACTGTAAATATCATCTTCAACAGGTTCACCAGGGTCAATTTTATTTACAATACCGTCAACACCTGCTTCAAGCATTACTGCAAAAGCAAGGTAGGGGTTACATGCTGGGTCTGGTGATCTGTATTCAATACGGGTTGCTTTTCCACGAGCTGCAGGAACTCTGATTAAAGCAGATCTGTTTCTAAGACCATATGCCATATAAACCGGAGCTTCATAACCTGGAATCAAACGTTTATATGAGTTTACAATAGGATTTGTAATAGCAGTTATTGCAGGAGCATGTTTTAGTAATCCTCCCATGAAATGAAGAGCATCTTTTGAAAGACCACTTTCAGAGTTTGGATCTGAGAAAAGGTTTCTGTCTCCTTTAAATACAGACTGGTGACAGTGCATACCACTTCCGTTCACACCAAAGAAAGGTTTTGGCATAAAGGTTACTCTGTAATCCATCTGGTCAAATGTAGCCATATTATCTACAATAGCTTTAATAGCCTGTTTAAATGTAATTACTGCATCTGCAGTTTTAAGTGCATCTTTAAATTTAAATGCAATTTCGTTTTGGCCTGGTGCTACTTCGTGGTGAGATGCTTCAACTTCAAAATCCAAATCTTCCAAGTTTAAAGTTAATTCTCTTCTAAAATCAGGTCCTTTATCAAGAGGTTCAACATCAAAGTATCCTGCTTCATCATATGGCATAGGATATCCGTTTTCATCAATGTCAACAATAAAGAATTCCGGTTCTGGTCCAATATTGTACTGTAGACCCATATCTGCAATATGTGCAAGTGATTTTTTAAGTATTCCTCTTGGATCTCCAATAAATGGTTCTTTATCAGCAGTCCATACATCACAGATAAATCGGCAGGTTGCAGATTCTTCAGGTCTCCATGAAAGTCTTGAATATGTGTCAATATCAGGTTTTAAAACTAAATCACTGTCATTTATTCCAACAAATCCTTCTATGGATGATCCATCAAACAGCATTCCTTCATTAAATAATTCTTCCATATCTTCGCCATTGAATGGAATAACAATATTTTTAACAGTACCGTTTATATCAACAAACTGCAGACGGATAAACTTAATGTTATCCTCTTTCATTTGTTCTACTACTCTTTGAATTTTTTCTTCTGAAATATCGCTCATTAAAATCAATTCCAATAAGTTAAAATAAAGTCGGAAAATATCTTCCTTTAATTGTATATTTCCCTCTTATTAATATATATATTTTTATATAATATTAATTTATAAGTTTTAATTTTTTTATTAAAAAATTTTTAAAAGAAATTAAATAATAATAAGTGATTGTTCAAATCACTTTTAAAAAAGAATAAATTTTTGATTTAATGTTTAAATTTCACTAACACTAAAGCTAGTTAAATCCAATAAATCAAATGTAAATATTTTCGGGCTTACAATAACTTTTCCAATACCTGTAATAATCTTAAAAGCTTCCATAGCCTGCATACAACCAATTATATTTGGTGCAGGTCCAATTACAGGTGGCGGACCGGTTGTAACATTTTTTAAACTTTCAATAACATCCGGTGTCAGTTCTTTATTAAGTGAGGGAAGATTAAACAGTTCCTCATAACTTTTAGTATTTGATAAAAATACTGTAAGTTGACCCATAGTTCCGTGAATAGCACCATGAATGAAAGGTATTTTATATTCCATTGCTTTTCTTGAAAGTATAACTCTGGTTAAAACATTATCAAGAGCATCAATAACAATATCTGCATCTTTAACAAACTTATCAACGTTTGAAATATCCACATGTTCTGTGTAGTTTATAACCTCAACATTTGGGTTTATCAGTTTTACCTGTTTTAGGGCAACTTCACTTTTTTCTTCACCAATTACATCAGTTTTTGCGAAATTCTGTCTGTTGAAATTAGATAGTTCAAAGGAATCTTCATCTACTAAAATAAGTTTACCAACACCTAAACGTGCAAGCATTTCGATAGTTTCACCACCTATGCCTCCACATCCGATAACTGTTACTGTTGTGTTTTTAAACTTTTCCTGTTCACTTTTATCTAAAAGGCTTATCTGTCGTAATATTATTTCCCAGTAATCAGCGTTCATTATATCACATCAAAAATGATCAAATTCACTTCCAAAGTATTCATGTACTTTTTCAAGTTCTTCTGGTATATCTAACATCTGTGTACAAAATGGTATGCATTCTCTACAATTAATGCAACTGTCAGCTCTTGCATCATCATCAATTAAAGAGAAATACTGCATTGCACTTGCTTTAGGATTTCCCATCATATGTGCAATGTTATATTCAGTTAAACAGTTTATGATATCTACACCATGAGGACAAGGCATGCAATAACCACATCTGCTGCATGAGTTTCCAAGATAGGTTCTATAGGTTCTTGCAACTTCTCTAATCAGTTCCTGATCATTGTCACTGATAATATCTTTCGTTGAAGCAATTTTAATATTTTCTTTAACTTGGTCTAAACTGCTCATACCACTTAAAACACAATCAACATCGTCTCTGTTCCACAGATACTGTAAAGCCCATTCAACAGGGGTTCTTTTAACTTCACTCATATTCCATAATTTTTCAATTTCTTCTGGAATATTTTGAACCAGTCTGCCTCCCCGTAAAGGCTCCATAATCATACTTCCGACATTTACCTGTTTTAAATAGTCAAGACCCATAACTCCTGACTGATAATATTCATCAAGATAGTTCATTTGAGTTAAAACAACTTCCCATTTTGGATATTCATCTAAAATTTCAATGAGATAATCAACTTCAATATGTGATGAAAAACCGACATGCTTTACTTTACCTGAGCTTAGACAATCATCAAGAAAGTCCAAAACTTCAAGATTTTTAACTTTCTCCCATTCAGGAACTGTAAGTGAGTGGAGAAGATAAACATCAATATAATCTGTTTTAAGTTTTTTAAGCTGTCCGTCAAGGTATTTGTCAAAATCAGATTTTTCCTCAACAAGCCAGCATGGAGATTTTGTCTGAAGAATTACTTCATCTCTTAGTGAATTATTACTAAAATATTCACCTAAAAACTTCTCGCTGTTTCCACAGTCTCCTAAAGTATTACTGTGATAGGAATAAGCTGTATCAATAAAGTTCACGCCATTTTCAATTCCATAATCCAATATTTCAGATGCTTTTGTACTGTCAATATCTGCATTGGAATTTTTTACAGGAAGTCTCATAGCTCCAAAACCAAGTCTTGAAACTTTAAGATGTGTTTTACCCAGTTCGTTATATAACATTTCAAATCCTCATTTGGTATATTAGGTGTTATGTTTTAAATAAATATTGAATTCCTTTTGAAATTAATTTTGGATTTCAAATTAAAAAGCGTCTGTAAAATTATCTGATTAAAATAATTATTTATAAAAAAAAGTTTTAGATGGATTTATTCCTGGGATTATGATGCCGGGGGCGGGATTCGAACCCGCGATCTCACGGTATCCCAGGAATAAGCTAGAGCACTGCTTTATTACCCTATGAGCCGTGCGCTCTAACCAGCTTTGTTTTCATGGCTTTTTTAGGTATTTTTCAATATTTTCAAGGTAAAAAAGTTATATTTAATAACGTTTAACAATAGAATAACATATGTATAATAAATTTATTATGTTGATATTATGAGTAAAGTAAAAGACATGTCACTTGCACCTGAAGGTGTAAGAAAAATCGAATGGGTTCAAAAACATATGCCTGTTTTAGAACACATTAAAAAAGAATACGAAGAAACTCAACCTTTTAAAGGAATAACTATTGGGTCATGTTTACATTTGGAACCTAAAACAATTAATTTAGGTTTAACTTTAATGGCTGGTGGTGCTGAAGTAGCAATGACTGGTTGTAATCCATTATCTACCCATGATGATGCTGTAGCTGGAGCTGCAGATTTAGGTTTAAATGTTTATGGTTGGAGGGAACAAGATGATGAAGAATACTACCAAACCATTAACATGGTACTTGATCACAAACCTGACATAATCATCGATGACGGTGCAGATATGATTATGGTTTTACACAATGAAAGAAAAGATGTTTTAAAACATATTAAAGGAGCATGTGAAGAAACTACAACTGGAGTACACAGACTTCAAGCAATGCATGCTGACGGTGCATTAAAATTCCCTGTAATTGCTGTTAACGATGCATACACCAAATATTTATTTGATAACAGATACGGTACAGGACAATCCAGTTTTGATGCAATTATGGGAACTACCAACATGGTTATTGCTGGTAAAACCGTAGTTGTCTGTGGATACGGATGGTGTGGAAGAGGACTTGCTTTAAGAGCAGCAGGTCTTGGTGCAAATGTTATTGTAACTGAAGTTGATCCTATCCGTGCACTTGAAGCTAGAATGGATGGATACCGTGTAATGACTGTAAGACAAGCAGTAAGTGAAGCAGATTTAATCATCACTGTAACCGGTAATGCAGATATTATTTCCGGTGATGATTTTAAATACATGAAAGACGGATGTATGCTTGCAAATTCCGGTCACTTTAACGTTGAAATTAACAGACCAGATTTAGAAGCTATCTCAACTGAAGTAAAAGAAGTAAGAGAAAGTATTGAAGAATTTACTACAAAAGATGGTCGTAAAATTTACTTACTTGCTGATGGTCGTTTAGTAAACCTTTCAGCAGCAAGAGGTCAGGGACATCCTGCAGAAATTATGGATATGAGTTTTGCTGTTCAGGCATTATCTGCTAAACATATCCTTGAAAATGACTTGCCTGTAGGTGTTACTAAAGCTCCTGATGAAATCGATTATGATGTAGCTAGCTTAAAACTCCAGGCTATGGGTATTGAAATCGATTCATTAAGCGATTCACAAAAAGCTTATTTGGCAAACTGGCAAGAAGGAACATAATTCCTTCTTTTTTTTCTTTATGTCTTTTTTTAAATACATTGATAATGGTGAAGGTCCAACAAAACTGTTTATAGGCGGACTCCATGGAAGTGAAGGTAAAACTTCTCTGAAATTCATTAAAAGAATAAATTTTGAAGATTTATCCTGCGGACAATTCTATTTTTATAATTTTGATAAAACTCCATATATTTCAACAATTAAAAAGCAATATTATGAAAGTGAATTAGGTTTAAAGATTTTGGATATAATAACTGAAATTAAACCTGATTTTTACACAGAACTTCACTGTTATGATATTAGAAATCATCAAAAATTAACTTCAATGGAGAGGTATAAAAAAACAGGAGTTCCTCCATTAATTGAAATTGATAACTATGTTTTAGTATCATCTGTTTCTCCATTAATTCGAATGACTTATTTTTCTGTAGATGATGTATGTAAAACACTTGAATTTCCATGTTTTGAAAAATTAAATCCTGAAATCATTGATAAATATAATTTTAACATTGATTTGGCTGTTAAATCATATGAAGATATTTTAAAATTAATTTTAAAATCACCTTCCAGACAATACTTTGAAAAACAGATGCTGATTAACTATGCAAGTCAGGTTGATTTAGCAGTTGAATATGCAAAAAAAGTTTTTGGTGAGGATTTTCCTCCTTATTAGAGATATTGATGGTTTCCGGGTTTGTGGTGGTGAGAAACCATCAACACCGGGATCCTATAAAATATATTGAATAAAGTAAATAGCTTTCACCATCCCCTTGACAGCTGCTATTTCCAAAGTGTTTGTTTAATATGTGGTCTGGGGTGTGTGGTGGTTGACCACATATTATATATCCAATATTTAGAATCCAATAATATATATGAAAATAACTAGTATTTAAACATTAAGTTTTTATGTTTTTTATTTTAAATACTTAAAACCAAGCATCTAGACTTCCTTGATTTGTATTTAAATTTTCAAGTTTATCACTTGCTTTACTTACTCTGTCTTTTGAAAAACCATGTTCAAAACATAAAAATTCGATTAATTTGTCCTTATCTGGATTATTCCATTTGATTTTATAATTTGTATTTACATCATGATTTAGGAAAATTTCTTTTACTTCTTCAAGATTATGGCTTGATTCTTCTTGAAGTTCTTTTAATTTCTCATTAAGCTGTCCGTTTTTAGCTAATTTTAATGCGGTTTTTGCACCTACTCCTTTAAGGCCCTGACTGAAATCTGTTCCTATTAAAATCCCCATATCGATTAATTCTTCACGTGTAATATTAAGTTCATTTAAAACCCTTTTAAGTTCATAATATTCAAGGTTTCCAAGGTTTGAATTAACTGCCAGGTTTCTTACAACTCTTTTAGCTCCAAATAATAAACAGTCATAATCCTGTGATGCAACAGCATATGCATCTCCTTTTTCTACAAGATATGCAGCTTGTGCTTCTCCTTCACCTTTTGCATCTACATAAGGTATTCCCATAAGTGTTAATAATTTTTTTGATGAATCAATTATTTCTTTTGAGAGTTTGGATGATCTCATTGCATATTTTCTTGCTTTTTCTGTGTTTCCTTCAGCCAATGCTTCTTTGTATATTTTCTCAGATTCTTCTCTTATTTCTCTTCTTTTTGCTTGAGTTTCACTTTTAAGTTCTGAGGATTGTCCATCAAAAACATATATTGGTTTTATACCTTTTTCAATCATTGATGAGTTTCTGTATAATATTCCACTTAAATGTGATGTTACATTACCGTTTTCATCACTTAACGGTCTTCCGTCACGCTGTCTAATTGTTGATAAAAACTGATATATTGTATTAAATGCATCAATTGATACTGTTCTTGATTCTAAGTCTTTAAATGTGATTTTTTCAGGTTCTATAATATCTTTTAGTTTTACACCCATTTAATTCACCTAAAATAACTAATTGGAAATACTTCTTTAATCCACATAAGTATTTCATCATTGTGAATAATAACGTAGTCTCTTGCAAGCATATCTTCATGAGTTTTAAAAATATCAATCAGAGTATCATTTGGTTTTTCAATAAAAATATTGTGAATTTCTCTTCTGGATTCAATATGATAATTTTTAAGAATTCTACCAATTGGTATGTCTGCTCTAACCAAATCTGCACATACATCCTTGCTGCATCTGGATAATGGTATGTGGGATATTGCATAAATTAAAGGTTTTCCATCTTTATGCATTATAACTTCTCTAAAGTTAATTTCATCACCTTCACCAACATTTACCAGTTTTGCATGACTTTCATCAGCATCTTCAAAATGCTGGTCAAGTGTAGTCAGTGTGATTTTTCCAAATAATACATCCAAAATTGCTGTTATGGACCCGTCTGTTGTTAGAAGTATTTTTTGTGTATTTGAGAATTCAGTATTGTAGTTTTTTTCAAGTTCTTCAATTTTTTCTATAAGAGTTCTGTTAGCTTCGTTTTTCTCAAATGTCATTATAAACACCTATAAGTCTTTTGGATTTGTAATAACTCCGGTTAATGCAGATGCTGCAACTACTTTAGAGTTTGATAAGTATACTTCAGACTTTGGATCTCCCATTCTTCCTTTAAAGTTACGATTAGTTGTTGAAATACAGGATTCTCCTTCACTTAATACTCCCATATGTCCTCCAAGACATGGTCCGCATCCAGGATTGCAGATAATTGCTCCTGCATTGATGAATGTGTCAATGTATCCTTCATGAATTGCCTGTTGGTATATTTCTCTTGAAGCCGGAAGAATAAGTAATCTTACACTGTCATCGATTTTATTATTTTCAAGAATTTCTGCTGCATCTTTTAAATCAGATAATCTTCCGTTGGTACATGATCCGATTAAACACTGGTCAACTGATGTTCCTTCAATTTTTGAAATGCCTTTAACATTGTCAACATCATTCGGACATGCAATCTGAGGTTCTAATTCACTTACATCAAAATCCAGTTCTTTTTCATAAACTGCGTCTTTGTCTGATTTTACAATATTCAATTCATCAGCTTTTTTATTGCATCTTTTTGAAATATAATCGATAACGTCACGGTTTGGTTCCATTATTCCATTTTTAGCACCCATTTCAATTGCCATATTACACATTGTAGCTCTGCCTTCAACACCCATTTTTTCTATTGTTTCTCCACAAAATTCGGCTGTTTTATAGGTTGCACCAGCTATTCCAATCTCACCGATAATGTTTAATATGATATCTTTAGGTGCAGTGTATGAGTTTAACTCACCTGTAATATTCATTTTAATCGCTTCAGGTACCATAAACCATGTTTTTCCTGTTGCCCAAACCATTGCAAGGTCTGTTGCACCCATTCCTGTTGAAAATGCACCGAATGCACCGTAAGTACAGGTATGTGAATCAGCACCTACAATAACTTTTCCAGGTTCTACAAGTCCCATTTCAGGAACAACCTGATGACAAATTCCTTCACCATGAATATAATTTTTTGTGATATTTTGCTTGTTTATAAAGTCACGGCAGACTTTCTGAAATTCAGCAGAACCGATTGTATTTGCAGGAATGTTGTGATCAAAAATAATTGCAATTTTTTCACTGTCCCAGACTTTGTCAGCTATTTTTTCAAATGTTTTAATTGCAGGTGGAGAAGTTCCGTCATGTGACATTGCAAGATCTACTGGAATTTCAATTATTTCTCCAGGTGTTACTTCATGCCCTGCCTTAGCTGAGAGAATTTTTTCTGTAATATTCATTTTAACGACCTATTTTTTGCTTTTTTTAACTATTTCTTTAAATACTTTATCGTTAATGTATTTTCCTTCTTCTCTTTGTTTTTTAACTTGTCTTACAATTTCAATTAATTCATCATCTGTAACATCAAGTTCACATTCATTTAATTTAGCCCTAACAGCTCTGCATCCTGAGTGTTTTCCTAAAACTAGCTGACGTTTTTGTCCGACAAGTTCAGGTACATATGGCTCATAACATAATGGTTCTTCAATAACAGCATCCACATGTATTCCTGATTCGTGTCTGAATACATTGTTTCCAACAACAGGTTTGTTGTATGGAATAGGAAGTCCACTTGATTTTGATACAATATCAGATAATTCTTTAATGTATTTGGTTTTAAATCCTAAATCTTTACCGTATAATATTTTTAAAGCCATAATAAGTTCTTCAAGTGATGCATTACCTGCTCTTTCACCAATTCCGTTAACAGTAGTTGAAATACCTTTTGCACCAGCTAAAACTCCAGTAATTGAATTTATAACAGCCAATCCAAAGTCATTGTGACAGTGAAGAGCAATATTAACATCCAAATCTTTAACAAGTTCACGAACCATATACTCAATACCCTGTGGTGTAATAGCACCAGTAGTATCTGCAATATGAACTCTGTCAGCACCACATTCCTGTGCTTTTGAATAAATACGTTTTAAATATTCAATATCGGTTCTGGTTGCATCTTCTGCTGAAAATGCTACATAAAGACCATGATCTTTTGCATAATCAACTGCTGTTTCACATAAATTAATAGCGTCCTGTCTTGTAATATGCATTTTATGGTCAAGGTGGATGTCTGAGGTTCCAACAAAAGTAATAATTCCGTCAACATCACAGTCCAGTGCAGCATCAATGTCTTCAGGTTTGGTTCTTGTAAGTGCTAAAATATCAGCATCAAGACCTTCACTTGCAATTGTTTTAACAGATTCACGTTCTCTTTGTGAAACAATTGGAAAACCAGCTTCAATCTGGTGAATTTTAAACTGATCTAATTTTTTAGCTATTTCTAATTTATCACTGAGACTGAAACAAACTCCTGGAGTTTGTTCACCATCTCTTAAAGTTGTATCATATATAATAAAATCTTTGGGGAAATCTATTTCACTTTCCTTGTTATAATGACTTATAAAATATTGCAAATATATCACTTCTTAAAAAATTTAATAATATATAATATTACTATTTAGTCATTATTTAAGTTTTCTAAAAGTTCTAAATATGAAGTTCTCTCAAAGCCATCAGTAATTCCTAATTTCTCAAATAACTTAAAAATCTCATCCTGTGCATCACTGTAATTGTTGTTATCTTCAAGAGCAATTTCTATTTCCATATAAGGTCTTAGACCTTCAACATCATCAAGGGATATTTCAAAGTTTTTGTAGGTGTAATACTGACGGTTTTTTTTAACACTTCTAACTTCACGAAATCCGATTTCTTCAAAAATATCCTTTGCTTTTTTGGCACTTTCAATAGTCATTTCAACTTCTTTTCTTGTTTTAGCTTTATCATTGAGTTTTGGACCTTTATAAGTTATGAATGTGTTGTTGTTTGTACTTCTGATTCTTAAAGCCTCATCAGTTTCGGCAAAATCAACAATAGGACTTGCAAAGTAGATGTCTTCCTGGATTTCTTTTTTGCTTTTTTTTGCACCAAGTTTTTCCAATTTTGTTTCCATTTCCTTAAAACTATTAATTTCAGCTTTTACTTCAACTTCTATCATATTAATCACTCATATTTTTGTTTTGGTTAATATTTTAAATTTTGTGTGATGTTTTTATTTTTCTTATTATTTACTAAAGGCATGTTTGTAGTTTAATTAATGGTTAAATACTGAGTAAAATTAATATTTTGGTTTGAAGGTACTGTTAAATAATAATTTGTAGGCAACAAGGTTAAATATCAGGTAAATTATGCTGTTATAATGATAAAGTAGGTGCAATATTCATTTATTTTTTCTGTATATTTTATTCTATTTTTTTTAAACAGTCCATAAATTTTTCATGTCATTTTTACTACTTGATTCAAGTAGGCAAGTATTTATATTATAACGGGTCATATATCCTAATTGTCTAATGAATGTTTTAACAATAATATTTGCTTTATATTATTGTTATAGGTATATAAAACATTTATAGGCTAAACAATGTTCACTATAATGGGGGGGACAAATGCATGAAAGTTAGAAAATTAATGATAATTATAATATTAACTATATTTTTATTCAGTATTGCCAGCGTAACAGCGGCCAATACAACAGATGTAATGACGAGCAACGATGACTCATCACAAAAAAATGATGAAATACTTAGTAAAGAGAATGAAGAAATAATAAAAGATACAAATGCAGGAACATTTACTGAACTTCGAGATAAAATTAATAATGGTGGTTCAGAAATAACATTAGATAAAAATTACTCATGCGAAGATGGATTTAGCACTGGTGGAATTACTATTTCCAAACAGATTACTATTGATGGTCAAGGACATACAATAGATGCACAAGGAAAAGCAAGCATATTCTTTGTTAATGCAAAGAATGTTGTCTTAAAAAATATAATTTTTAAAAACGGTAAATCAGATGGGGATAGTGGTGCTATTTTCTGGAATGATGCTGGGGGTAGTGTTTCAGGTTGTACTTTTACTAATAACTCTGCTGATTTTGGTGGTGCTATTTTCTGTAATGCTGATGCAGGTAGTGTTTCTAATTGTACTTTTATTAATAATTCTGCTACATATAGTGGTGGTGCTATTTACTGGCAGGGTACTGCTGGTAGTGTTTCTAATTGTACTTTTATAGGTAATTCTGCCAATATTCATGGTGGTGCTATTTACTGGCAGGGTACTGCTGGTGTTTCTAATTGTACTTTTATAGGTAATTCTGCCAATACTCATGGTGGTGCTATTTTCTGTAATGCTGATGCAGGTAGTGTTTCTAATTGTACTTTTATTAATAATTCTGCTACATATAGTGGTGGTGCTATTTTCTGGCAGGGTACTGCTGGTGTTTCTAATTGTACTTTTATAGGTAATTCTGCCAATATGCATGGTGGTGCTATTTTCTGGCAGGGTACTGCTGGTAGTGTTTCTAATTGTACTTTTATAGGTAATTCTGCCAATACTCATGGTGGTGCTATTTACTGGAATGGTCCTGAGGGTAGCGTTTCAGGTTGTACCTTTGTAGGTAATTCTGCAGATGGGAATGGTGGTGCTATTTTCTGGCATGGTACAGGAGGTAGTGTTTTTGGTTCCACATTTATTGGTAACTCTGCTTCAAGTTATGGTGATGCTATTTATGCTGATAACTATTTACTTGGTGATTTCTGTTGGTTTGGAAATACTGCAGAAAATTATGATGCAGCATTACCAACATTTTTAGCATTTTACTGTAATCATAGGCTTTTTTTAAATGCTACTGTTAGTCCAGATACTTTATCTGTTTTTAACACTTCAAATATTATATTTAAGTTATACTTGTATAATACTACTTCAGGAAATACCTCTGAATATGATAATTCACTCTTTAAAAATCTTAATCTCAGTATAAATGCTGTAAAT
>CADAAJ010000072.1 GCA_902785855.1 uncultured Methanobrevibacter sp.
TCGAAAAAAGGAATTTTAAAGAGATTTGACTTAAAACTAATGTATTGGGACGAGGATAATGCTATTTTCTAAAAATCACTTAAGTTTTTGAAAGTGCCATTTATATTTATCATAACCTTTATTTATTAATTAGTATATAAAAATATATATTATAAATTAATTAATGTATGTTTTTATAATTGATAAATTGGGTTATAATGGACATATAGTTAATATTTAGAAATTTAATCGTTATATAAGGTTTTATTAGCACGATTATAATTTTTTTGTTTATAAATTAACTTTAATTTTTTGAGGAGTTACAATGCCAATAAACGAGGCAGATAAATCATATAATCATGACAAAATAGAAAAAAAAGTTCAAAAATTTTGGAAAGAGGAAGAAACCTTTAAAAAAGTAAATGAACTTAGAGAAAAAGGCCCTAGATATTCATTTTTGGATGGTCCACCTTATTGTAGTGGTAAAATCCATTTAGGAACAGCCTGGAACAAAGTTATTAAAGATTCATACCTTCGTTATAAATCAATGAATGGATTTAGTTTACGCCGTCAGGCTGGTTGGGATATGCATGGTCTTCCAATCGAGCATAAAGTTGAACAATTGATGGGTATTAAAAGTAAACAGGAAATTGAAGAAACTATTGGAATTGCTAAATTTGTTGATAAATGTAGAGAGTTTGCAATTGAAAATAAAGTAGCTATGGAAAATGAATTTGATTTGTTAGGAGTTTGGATGGATTGGGATGATCCATACATGACACTTGACCCTAAATATATGGAATCTTCATGGTGGACTCTTAAAAGAGCAAATGAACAGGGATTACTTGTTAATGATCAAAGAGTAATCAGCTGGTGTCCACATTGTGGAACTGCATTGGCTGCTGCTGAAATTGAGTATGAAGATAAAATTGACCCTTCAATATTTATTAAATTCCCGGTTAAAGGTCAGGATAATACATACTTTTTAGTTTGGACTACAACTCCTTGGACACTACCTGCAAACCTTGCTATTTGTGCTAATCCTGAATTTGATTATGTATATGTTAAAAAAGATGGTGAAACATTAATTTTAGCTGAAAATTTAATGGAAGATGTTTTAGGAAAACAGGTTAAAATTCACAGAACCAAAATCCCTGCAGAAGATGAAGATGGGGAAGATGAAATAATTGAAGAAAAAGAAGTATTATATGATGTTATTAAAACAGTTAAAGGTGAAGAATTAATTGGTATGAGTTATGATTATATTTTAGCTGATGAAATTCCAAAACAAATGGAATTTGATTCAGAAATTGAAAAAGTTCATACAATTTTATCTGGAAGTCATGTAGAACTTGGTGAAGGTACTGGTTTGGTTCACACAGCACCAGGTCACGGTCCTGAGGATTTTGAAGTTGGTCAGGCTAATGGTCTTCCTATTTTCTGTCCTGTTGGTGAAGATGGATGCTTTACTCAAGATGCAGGAAAATATGCTACTAAATTCACAAAAGATGAAAATTCACAAATTATCCAGGATTTAGAGGATAAAGGTTTAATGTATAATGCAGATACTATTGAACACAGATATGGTGTATGTTGGAGATGTAAAACACCTATTATCTATATTGCAACCAAACAATGGTTTTTAAAAGTAACAGACATTAAACAAAAAATGTTGGATGAAATTGATAAAGTTGAATGGGTACCTAAATGGGCTGGTGAAGGCAGATTCCATGACTGGGTAGATAATGCAAGAGACTGGACAATTTCAAGACAAAGATATTGGGGTATTCCAATTCCTATCTGGGAATGTCCTGATTGTGGTGAGTTAAAAGTTATAGGTTCTCTTGATGAGTTAAAAGCTGAATCTTTAAATGAAATTAATGTAAGCGATTCAGAACTTATTCACAGACCTTATGTTGATGAAGTTGAAGTCAAATGTGATAACTGTGGAAAAGCTATTAAAAGAATTCCTGATGTATTAGATGTTTGGATTGATTCAGGAGTTGCCGGTTGGGCTTCACTTTATTATCCTAGTGAAAATGATAAATTTGATAACTGGTTCCCATATGATTTCATTACTGAAGGACATGACCAAACCAGAGGTTGGTTCTATTCACAACTTGGTACTGGTGTAATTTCAATGGGACAAAGTCCTTATAAAAAAGTTTTAATGCATGGTTTTGTATTGGATGAAAAAGGAAATAAAATGTCTAAATCTTTAGGTAATGTTGTATCTCCTGAAGAAGTTATTGAAAAATATGGTGCTGATGTACTTAGATTCTATTTATTATGGGCTTCAAAGCCATGGGATGATTTAAAATTCGTATGGGATGAACTGTTAAATATTAATAAAATGTTTAATATTTTATGGAATGTTTATGTATTTTCAACAACTTACATGTCTTTAGATGATTTTAATCCTATTGGATTAAGTGAAGATGACATGATTTTAAGATTAGAAGATAAATGGATTATTTCAAAAGCAAATTCATTAATTAAAGAAGTTAGTCAGGATTTAGATAATCTTTTCTTCCATAAAGCAACAAGAAAAATTAATAATTTCATTCTTGAAGATTTAAGTCGCTGGTATGTAAGACTTATTCGTGGAAGAACATGGGTTGAAAGTGATGATCCTGATAAATTAGGTGCTTATTATAGTTTATACACAGCTATTGTTAAATTAATTACTGTATTATGCCCAATTGCTCCTCATATTTCTGAAGAAATCTATGAAAATCTTATAAAAGGAGTTAATCCTCAAGCTCCTGAAAGTATTCATATGATTGACTGGGAATTTGATGCTGATGCAATAGATGAAAACCTTGAATCTAAAATGGATGTTGCACGTGAAGTAATTGAAGCATCTATCAGAGCACGTGATATGGCACAATTTAAATTAAGATGGCCAGTAAGTGATATTACTGTTGTATCTCAGGATGAAGATGTTTTAAAAGCTATTGATGAATTAGCTGACATTATTAAAGATCAATCAAATACTAAAGAAGTATTATGTTCCAGTGAATTTGAAAAATTGTCCTTTATTGCAAAACCTAACCTTAAAATTTTAGGTCCTAAACTTAAAGGAGATATGGGTAAAGTTGTAAAAGGTCTAAAAGAAAGTGATGGTAATCAAATTAAAGCTGAACTTGATGAAAATGGATGTGTTACAATTGAAGGAATCGAATTAACTTCTGAAGAAGTATTATTTGATTCAGAACTTCCAGATGATTTTGTTTCATCTGAATTTGAAGGTGGTAATGTATTCGTTAATACAAATATAACTTTAGAAATCAGACAAGAAGCTATGGCACGTGAACTTATAAGAAGAGTTCAGGACATGAGAAAAGATTTGGACTTGGATGTTGAAGCTAATATTGATGTTAGTGTTGAAACATCTGCTGAATTTAAAGATTTAATAGTGCCTCAAAGTGAAATTATTTCTCATGAAATAAGAGCGCGCAGTCTTATTATTTCTGATAGTGAAAAATGTAGTGATGATTCTGAAAATTATACAAAAGAATGGGATATTGAAGGAGAAAAAGTAGTTATTTCAATAAAAAATTAAGGTGTTAATATGACTTTAACTGATTCTGAAATAGAATATATTGAAGGAATTTTAAAACGTAAAATGAATGAATTAGAAGAAGGAATGCTCGATGTAATGTTTTCAGAACATTGTTCTTATAAAAGTAGTAGACCTATTTTAGGAATATTTCCTACTGAAGGTGAAAACATTATTTTAGGGCCTGGTGATGATGCAGGTTTAGTTAGCATAACAGATAAGTATGCACTTGCTGTTGGAATGGAATCTCACAATCACCCATCAGCTATTGAACCATATGGTGGTGCAGGTACTGGAATTGGAGGTATTTTAAGAGACATTATTTCAATGGGTGCAATGCCGATAGCACTTCTTGACTCTTTACGTTTTGGTCCACTTGAAGATGAAAAATCTAAATATCTTTTTGAACATGTTGTTAAAGGAATTTCAGATTATGGAAATCGTGTTGGAGTTCCAACTGTTGCTGGTGAAATTGAATTTGATGAATCATTTAGAACAAATCCTTTAGTAAATGTAATGTGTGTAGGTTTAGTTGAAAAGGATAAAATTGTTCGTGGTCAGGCACCTAATGTGGGAGATGTATTCTTTTTAATGGGTGGAACTACTGGTCGTGACGGTATTCATGGTGTGACATTTGCATCTGAAGAATTAACATCTGATTCTGAAACCGAAGACAGACCTGCTGTTCAGGTTGCAGATCCGTTTACTAAAAAAAGAGTTTTAGAAGCCTCACTTGAGATTTTAGAAAAGATTGATGTTAGTGGAGTTAAAGATTTAGGTGGTGGAGGTCTTACCTGTTGTATTTCTGAATTGGTTGATGAATCTGATAATGCAGCATTTGTAGATTTACGTTCAATTCCACTTAGAGAAACCGGAATGACTCCGTATGAAATAATGCTTTCAGAATCTCAGGAAAGAATGGTATTTGTATTAAATCCTAAAGATGTTGAACTTGCAACAAAAATATGTGATAAACATGAAATTGTATCTGCTGTAATAGGAGAAGTTCGTGAAGGTAATAATATGATTATTTCTGATGAAGGAGATGAAATTGCTAATTTACCGACAATTTTACTTGCAGATCCGCCTTCACTTAATCGTCCTTTAGCTGAAATTCCTGAAGATATGGAAGAAATTGTTGTTAAAGACCCTCCTATTCATGAATCATTATTAAAATTATTATCTTCTCCAAATATTGCTTCAAAACAGTGGGTTTACAAACAATATGACCATGAAGTTCAGGTAAGAACTGTTGTAAAACCTGGAGATGATGCTGCAGTTTTAAGAATTGATGAAAATACAGCTATTGCACTTACAACTGATTCAAATACAATTCATACAAAATTATCTCCATTTGATGGAGCTGCAGGTTGTGTAGCAGAAGCTATAAGAAATGTTATTTCCATGGGTGCTACTCCTTATGCTGTTGTTGACTGTCTTAACTTTGGAAATCCAGAAACTCCTGAAATATTGTGGCAATTTAAAAGAGCTATTGAAGGTATGAGTCTTGTTTCTAAAAACTTCAATGCACCTGTAATTAGTGGAAATGTAAGTTTTTATAATGAAACTGAAGGAATTAAGATTAATCCTACTCCTGCTGTTGGTGTTATTGGTGTTGAAAACATTGAAAATATAAGAACAATGGACTTTAAAAACAAGGGAGATAAAATCCTTTTAATAGGTAAAACATACAATGAATTAACAGGTTCAGAATATCACAGAACTATTCATAATTTAGAAAAAGGAACTGCTCCAAGAATTAGAATTGATGAAGAAGTCGCTAATGGTCAATGTGTATTAAAATTAATTGATGAGGATTCAGATAAAAATATTACTGCCGTTCATGATGTTTCAGCAGGAGGTATTGCTGTTGCATTGTCTGAAATGGTTATTAAATCAGGTCTTGGATGTAATGTTTCATTAACAAGTGAAGAATTAGATAAAATCCAATTGTTGTACTCTGAAAGTCATGGTAGATATATTATGACAGTTAAAGCTGAAGCTGTTGATGATATTTTATCTAAAATAGATGTTGATGTTGAAGTAATTGGTGAAGTTGGTGGTAACTCATTAATTATTAATGACCATGAATTTACATTCAATCAATTAGATGATGCTTATCATGGTGTTATTGAAAAATATATGGCTTAATTTAATTTGGAGGATTACATGTTTTTATCAAAGTTAGATTCATTAAATAATGCTTTAAAGCTTATAAATGATAATCAAAAAGTATGTGATATTGAAGAAATTTCTATTTATGATGCTCATAAAAGGGTTTTAGCTGAAGATATCATAGCTTTTCATGATTCTCCTCCTTTTGATAAGTCTGCAATGGATGGTTATGCTTTAATTGCAGAAGATACATTTGGTTCATCTCAATCCAATCCTCGTGAATTTAAAATAATTGATGCAATTGGTGCAGGGGATTTTTCATCAAAAAAAGTTAATAATAATGAAGCAATTGTTATTGCTACTGGAGCTCCAATTCCTGATGGAGCTAATGCAGTTTTAATGAAAGAATATACAACTGATGAAAGGGATGATTTAACAATTTATTCTCAGGTTACTCCTGGTGAAAACATTAGTCCAAAGTCAGAAGATATTAAGAAAGGCGATTTAATCCTTTCAAAAAATACTTTTATTAGATATCAGGAATTGGGATTAATAGCATCTGCAGGTTATGATAAAGTAAAAGTATTTAAAAAACCTAGGGTTAAAGTTATTATAACTGGTAATGAATTAATTGAACCTACTAAAGATGAAATTGATAAGGCTAAAATTATTAATTCTAATCAATTTACTATTAAATCAATGATTGAGGAATCTGGCGCTATTTGTGAAATATCTCATGCCGGGGATTCTTTTGATGAGGTTAAAAAAGCTATTTTAGATGCATCTGAAAATTATGATGTAATCATGACTACTGGTGGAACAGCTATTAGTAAAGGGGATGTTGTTTTGGACGTAGTTGATGATGTTGGGGATATTTTGTTCCATGGTGTAGCTATTAGGCCAGGTAAACCTATTGGTGCTGGAATTGTTAATAATAAAATGATTTTTACATTATCAGGTCAGCCTGTAGCTGCAATGTCTCAGTTTGATATTTTTGCAAGAAAATACTTGTTTGAGATGCAAGGTCGTTCATTTGATTTTAATATTGTTAAAAGAACATCTCTTCTTAAAATTCCTTCCCAATTGGGAAGAACTGATTTTATACGTGCTTTTTCGGATGATGATTATGCAAAGCATGTTTTAAACAGGGGTTCTGGAATTATTAGGTCTATGGTTGAAGCTAACAGCTATATAATAATTGATGAAAATGATGAAGGATATCAGAAAGATGATTTAGTTGATGTTGTCTTTTTTAATTCACTAGTTTGGTAAGTCAGGGTGTGTTTTAATGAATGGTATTTATTATTATTTGATAGCCTTTGCTATTATCTGGGTATTGTCTTTAGTATTAAAAGATAAATTAGTTGATCATGGATTTGAAATTAATTTTCCAATGATAATGTGGAAAACACAAAAACTAAGAGGTTTTATTACAAGAATTTCCAATATTTCTCCAAAATTCTGGAGATGGTTTATGAATGTAGGTATTTTTGTTGCATTTGGAGCAATGATATTTATCACATGGACTTTAATTTCAACATTACCTTCTGTTTTTGAAACACCTGCGGTTTCAATTATTATTCCAGGTGTAGAAATGCCAGGTTCTTCAATTTATGTGCCATTTCTTTATGGATTAATTGCTCTTGCAACTGTACTTGTTGTTCATGAATTTTCGCATGGTGTTCAGGCAGTAGGTGAAAAAATTCCTATTAAATCAATAGGTTTATTATTATTTGCTGTTATTCCTGGAGCTTTTGTAGAACCTGATGAAGATGAGTTAAAAAAAGCTAAAAAATCTTCAAGACTTAGAGTTTATGCTGCAGGTTCTGTGGCTAACATGTCACTTGCATTAATTGCAATTATTCTTGTATCATTAATATCAGCTGGAATTCCACATTATTTTGCTGAAGATGGTATTGAAGTTGGTAGAGTAGTAGGAGATTCTCCTTGTGATGGTATTTTAAAAGAAGGAATGGTTTTAGAATCAATTGATAATCATACAATTAAAGATTCAAAAAGTTATGTTGATATTGTAAGTTCTTATAAACCTGGAGATGATGTATCGATAAAAACGGATCAGGGAACTTATTCAATTCATTTAGATAAAAATCCTAATAATGATTCTAGGGGATTTTTCGGAATTCAGGCTAATAAACATTTTAAATTAATTGATAATAGTTTAGGTTCTATTCCTTGGGTTTTATTTGAATTTTTAGAGTTATTCCAATGGATTTTCATGTTAAACTTAGGTATTGGTTTATTCAATCTATTGCCACTTAAACCTTTAGATGGTGGTTATATGCTTGAGATTCTATTAAGTTATAGATTATCTGAAAAGTATTATAAGCCAATTGTTAATGCATTATCTGTTGTAATGGCTATGATTATTATATTTACTATAGTAATAGGATTTTTATAATCTACTGATGTATATGTAGTTTATTTAAATCTATTTTATTTTTCATATTCAATAATTTAATTAATTTTATCATAATTTAAATAAATTTTTTTATAAAACTATTTAATTTAATGATGGCTACTTTTTATTAAATTGGCTTTTCTGATGGTTGGTTTTGGAGTTTAAAAAATAAGAAAAAAATAAAGAATATTAAAATTCTTTAAATTTAGAAATATCTTTCTAAGATACCTTCTAAGATTTTGTAGTGACGACCTTCGTCTTTGGAACTTTCTCTGAAAAAGTCAGCAGCAGTTTCAAGACCAGCTTCTTTAGCTTTTTCTGATGCTTCTCTTTTTTCAGCGTTAGCCATTTTTTCTCCGCCCATCATCCATTCGATGTTAGCTTTGAGGTCATCTTTAATAATTCCGTTCATTTCACAGAATCTTGCAGCATGTTCAGCTTCTTCCCATGCTAATCTTTTGAATACTTCATGCTAATCTTTTGAATACTTCTGCTAATTCTCCGTAGCCTGCTCTGGAAGCTTGTCTGGACATAGCTAAGTAAATTCCTACTTCGTTAGTTTCGCCTTCAAAGTTTCCTGCTACTTCTTTTTCAACAGCACTGCCTTTTGTAATTCCGATTTCATGTTCGTATTTTACCATAATAATCAAATCTCCTTAATTTAATTAACACTATAATTTATATTTTTTTTAATAAATATATTTTTTTAAATTTATAATTCTTTACAAGCTTTTGCTAATTTGACACCTAATTCGTAGCTTGCATTGTCTTCTTCAGCGGTTGGAACATAGTATATTTCCTGAGTGTCTACAACATCAAATCCGCATTTATCTAATTCTTCAGCTAACATTTCGGGTGTTCCCCCTTTTCCACCCATTGAACCAAAAGTAACTGCTTTTCTTTCAATACCGGTTCTGCTAAATAAAAGACCTTTTAAGTAGTACATGATATCTCCAATACTTGGGTATGGAACATCATTAATGGTTGGATCACCAATTGCAACTCCTTTACTGGTTAATATGCTTTTAACAATTTCTGACCTTTCATCTTCATGTAAAAAGAATATTTCAACATCATATCCTTCAGATATTGCACCTTCTGCAATTTCATGAGCCATTTGTTGGGTGGAGTAGTGCATAGTATCGTAAACAATAGTTATTTTGTCTTCACATACGCCAGTAGCCCAGTTTTGGTAAGCTCCAATAATTTGCATTGGATCAGTCCAAATTTGACCGTGAGATGGTGCAATCATTTTTATTGAATCAAGTAAGCCTAATTCTACTACTTCATTTAGTTTTTTTAGTACTAATTTTGAAAGTGGTGTAATTAAGTTTGCATAGAATTTTTGAGCTGCATCCATTAAAACATATTCTGGAATTTCATCTGAAAATCTTTTGTTATAACATAAATGTTGACCAAAAGCATCGTTAGGGAATAAAATACCAGTTTCATCAGCAAGTAAAGTAAACATGCTGTCAGGCCAGTGTAATAAGAATGCATCTAGGAATGCTAAGGTTCTTCCACCAACATCTAAACTGTCACCAGTTCCAACAGTTATGAATTCTGCACCTTCTAAAGCAGGATAATGTTTTATAAGGCCTTTAATAGCAATTTCAGTACAGTAAATTGGTGCTTCAGGGAATCTTTTGTGTAAATCTACTAAGACTCCAGAGTGATCTTTTTCCACATGGTTTTGAATAATGTAGTCAACTTTAACATCTCTTCCTTCTTGTGCGAAAGCATCGTCGATACGTGCCATCATTTCTTTAGTTTTTCCAGGATAAGCATTGTCTATAATTGCTACTTCATCTTCACCAAATACAATGTATGCATTATAGGTTGTTCCGTCTAATGTGTAACCATGGTAACTTCTTAAATCCCAATCAAGTACACCAATCCAGTATACTCCATCAGCTATTTTTTGTGCGTTAGCTTTCATTTTTTTCACCATTTTTAGTATAATTCATATTTAAATGAATTAATATTAATTTCATTCTTTTCTCTATATATAGTTTTGTTTTATACGAATTGTTCGTATTTTTATAGATTTTGTCTTTGGGAAATTTCTTTTATAAAAATTGCTCTACTTTTGTAAAAGTACTTTAACTTTATAATTTTGTATTTATTTAAAGCAAAAAGCTTATAAAATTTGTAATTAAATATAATATTAAATTAAATATTTTAAAATAAAAAATAAATCTTATAAAATGATTGATTATTCAATTGAAATAATTAATTCCTGTGATGAATTCTTTTTGCCAGATACTAAACATTTTTGTGTTAGGAATATTCAAAGAATCGGAGATTTTGATTTAATCTTTGAAACATTCTTACACAATCCACAAGGGGTATTGTCAAACAAGTTTTCAATAACATTAAGATTATATGTAATGAAAAATACATTATTATACAATATATAATGAAAAATTAATTATATAATTAAAACTACATTATGTTATAATACATAATGCAAATTACATTACTTGAGGGTTAAACATGGATGAAATTGCAAGCATTACAGATACAAATTTAACTGAAACACAATTCTACAACAGGGTAGATGAGATTAATATGCTGTCAAGTCTATTGGGAAGCACTGAATTCAATTCATCCCCCACTATACTATTGACTGGAATTAGGGGGGTAGGAAAGACAGCACTCATCAAAAAAATCAAAGATAAATTTGATAAGGAATATTTGGTAGTAGATATTGATCTGTCAAGAAGTAATGCATACCAACAAAAAAAGCTAAGTCGAGGCAGCATAATCAAAATAATCTATGATGCAATAATAAAAG
>CADAAJ010000073.1 GCA_902785855.1 uncultured Methanobrevibacter sp.
GGTTGTGTTGAAATAATGCAGAAGTATTCATATGATGTAGATGAGTGCGGTTTAATTGTATCAACTCAATATGTTAAAGATAATGAAAATATAAAAAAACATATCTCTTATGCCTACACTGACTACTGGTGTGATATAACACCATTAAATAAAAACATTAAAAATGTTGCTGTATTTCATAATGGGGAAGTTTTAGAACTTAAATATGCTCCATTTTTCTGCACATACATAAAAAGTGAAGTTTTAAATAAATTAAAGCAATTTAACATTACATCATACAATGATATTACAAATATTGTTACACATATTCTTGGACTTAAAATATATCATATATCAAAAGCTATTGCATTAAGGAGAAGTTAATACTTTATACCATATAAAATCATCACCTACGTATAAACTGATTAAAATAGAAGTTAAACTGATGAGTGTGAATATGATAAATACATCAAATGGCATTAATAGTAAAAATATTATAAATGCAATAATTTCAAATAAGGCAAATAATTTGCCGGAAGGTTTAAGATAGCTTAAAAATCCTAAAATTATTGGAGTTACAATAATAGCTAAAATATAAAATATTGCATAATCCAAACTGATTAGATTGCCTAAAGGAATATGTAAAATATCAACAAAAAGATATATTTCTATAACTGTGAGGAAAAATCCCTGAACTGCACCGCAAATTGCCTGAGCTAATGTGTGTTTATTTAAAAGTACTCTTGAGAAAATTAAAACAGGATATAAAATACCGAATAGTGCACCAAAAGGTCCAATCAGTAATATCAAAGCTCCAACAGGTCCGCTTAAACCGGTAGTGTGAACACTGATTTTCCATTTTGTTGTAATTATTAAAACAATTCCTGTATTTAGTGCATAACATAAAAGTAAAATAGTTAAAAAATTATCCAATTTCAACAATAGACATATTAAAAATCCAATAAAATATGATATGATTCCAATAATCATTGGTATGAATCTGTCAGTTCTGTTTGAAATGTCTGTGTCTGTTCCAAGGCGTTTTGCCCAGAATAATATGATTACCATTGGAAGAATTGATGCAAAAATTAAAGATATTACTTCCAGTACAATAAATTCACCAATATTTTCACTTATACATAAACATATTATAAAAAATAAGGGAATACAAATAATTGGAGGATTAGTTAGTGTTGAAATTATTTTAGCTATTTTAAATTTATCCATATACATTATTATTCTTAAATTATTAAATAAATATTTTGAATCAAAATCAATGTTGCATTGTCAATAGTTGTCAGTGCAACATTTATATATTAAAAGGATATAATAAAAATGTATGAAATCATTAGTAGTATATTATTCAAGATCAAATATAACAAAAAAACTGGCAGAAAACATAGCCAGCATGACAAACTCAGACATTGAAGAGATAAAACCCAAAGTTAACTACAATGGAAAACTGGGATATGCAAGGGGAATAAAAGATGGCCGATCAGGCAAAATTGTAGAAATAGAAAGTCTAAAATATAATCCTCAAGATTATGATATAATATATATCGGAGGACCAGTCTGGGCTTCAAAAGTAGCAAATCCAGTAATTTCATATTTAAAATTAAATGAAAATAATCTAAAAGATGTTAAATTTTTCTTAACTGCTGGTGGAAGCGGATTTGATTCAAGTTTTAAACAGATGGAAGAATTTTCAAAAAAACCACTTAAAACTTTGGCTCTAACAACAAAAGAAGTTAAAAAAGAAGAATATGATTTAAAAGATTTCATTGATTAAAATGTCACTTGAGGAATTAAAAAAAATAGATGCTAAAAATCTTCCAATAGGAAAATTAATAACAATGATTTCAAGAGGCCATACTATATATTTAAATCATAATTTGGATGAACTTGATATCAATGCCTCTCAGCTTCATTTATTATTTGAAATTTCACACCAGAACAATATAAATCAGGAAAAAATTGCATCAAGATGTAATTTCAACAAAGGAGCTGTTGCAAGATCAATTAAAAAACTTGAAGATAAAAACCTTGTTGTGAGAAAAATTGACGATAAAAACAGACGTCAGAATATCGTCTCACTTACAGATAAAGGTGAAGAAATTTTAAAAAAGAGTATCGAAATTCTTAATATCTGGGAAGATGAAATATATAATAATATAAACATTGAAAAAGAATTACTGCAAGAAGTATTAAAAGATATAGCAATTAATACAATTGAATTAAATAATAAGGATGAATAATATGAGTGAATCAAAAAATAAAAATATTGAAATGATTACGGGAGATCCTAAAAAAGCTATTGTAAAATTAGCGGTTCCTATGATGGTTTCTATGCTTTTAATCATGCTTTATAACATAGCAGACAGTATTTGGGTAGCAGGTCTCGGAGCAGATGCACTTGCCGCAATAGGATTTATCACACCATTATTTATGGTATTAGTCGGACTTGGAAATGGAATTGGTGCAGGAGCTAATTCATTAATTGCACGTTATATTGGTGCAGAAAATTACAAACAGGCAAATAATGCTGCATTACATGGTATTGTGTTATCAATAATTGTATCTTTAATATTTACAGTATTAATTGAAGTATTTATGGTTCAAATTCTTCAATTTATGGGTGCTGGAGATACAATTGGATATGCAATGGAATACAGTTATAAAATATTCGGATTTTTAATTATATTTGTATATTCAGGTGTTGCATCTGCAATATTTAGATCAGAAGGAGATATGAGACGTGCAACAATAGCTATTGCAGTAACAGCTATTTTAAATATTATTTTAGATCCTATATTTATTTACGTTTTAAACCTTGGAATTTCAGGTGCTGCATGGGCAACAATTATATCAGCTATCATATCATGTATTGTAATGAGTTACTGGATGTGGGGTAAAAAAGATTTATATCTTGATTTATCACCTAAAAACTTTAACTATCAGGGTTCAATGATGCTTGATACATTACAGGTTGCAATTCCATCCACATTAGAAACTATAATATTTTCAGCATTGGCAATTATTATAAACTCCATGCTTGTTTTAGCTGCAGGAACAACTGCTGTTGCAGTATATACTGCTTCAATGAGAATTGTTCAATTAGCAATGATTCCATTAATTGGTATCGGTACTGCTGTTTTAACAGTTTCCGGTGTAGCTTATGGTGCACACAATCATGAAAATCTTAAAACTGCTCATTCATATTCAATTAAAATTGGATTTATAATTTCAATTGTAATAGGAATTTTAATGTTTGTATTTTCATCCCAGCTTGCTGCTATGTTTTCATACACAGAAGCAAGTGCAGCTCTCTCACCTGAAATTGCAACAGCAATATCTGTTTTAAGTTTGTTTGTTCTTGCAATTCCTCATGGTATAATGTCCTCCATGATGTTTCAAGGAGTCGGTAAAGGAATATATTCTCTTTTAATTACACTTCTCAGATCATTAATACTTGAAAGTGTATTTGCATATATATTCTGTTTCATATTTGGATGGGGACTTCCGGGAATTTATGGTGGTGTAGTATTTGGTTGTTTTGTCGGCGGAACAATCGGATACATCTGGGCTAAATTATTCATAAGAAAATTCAAGGAAATATCAATCAAAAAATATCAAAAAGGCAGTCAATAAAACTGCCTTTTAACTGATTTTCATGGAATTCATTTTAAATAACAAAAAATACTCAATAATTAATCAGGAATTGTTGATTAACTATATAATGGTTGATTCTTATTTTAAATATCACTCAAAATATACATATGATGTTCATTTCTCATTTTTAAACAGTATTTTATCTCAGGATAAAATTGAATTTGAAGATATTGAAAAAGGCAGTGAAATTTTAAATGATTTAATTGAAAAAGGAGAAATTAATTTTATTCCTCAAGGACTAATAATTAATGAAAACTTAAATAATACATTTAATATCATATATCAGGATTTGGAATTTAATGAAATTGGTGTAGGTGAAGCTATTCCTTTTTTAATCACATTAGATAGTCTTTTAAAAGTAAAACCTATTGTAACTTTAAATCAGATATGTGATGAACTTAAGAATTTTTTAGAAAAATTAAGAAGTTATTATTAAATTATTAGGTTGAAACACTAATTTTTAAGAAACTTTGCTTTTAAATTTTTACAAAAATTTTTAAAAGTCCATAAGAAAAATTGTTAATACCCAATATTCATTTAAAATTCAGTGAAGGAGATTTGTTAATATGGCATGTTGATGTTTTTTTCCAATAACAATTATTACATGTTTTACAGTTTACCACACCATTACCTTCAATTTGCCAATCAACAAGAAAACTAGGATCAGCAACAAATGGACGTTGCATTGATATAAAATCAATATTTGTGGAATTTATGAGTTTATTTATTTGATTTTGACTATTTGCACCTCCACCTAAAATAACCGGCACATTAACATTTTTAATTATTTTTTCACTGGCATCAATTAATGGATTTTTATCATGATTTTCACGTGTGAAAAATTGTGGAGAACGTGGACGGGTAACCTGTAAACTGTCTACACCATATTTTTCAAGTAATTTAGCTACTTCAATGGTTTCATCTAAACTCATTCCGTAATTTGCTCCATCAAATGCATTTAATCTGCAGTTAATATGTAATTTTGTATTATCTTTAATTACTTTAATAATCTCTAAAACCATTCTCAAACGATTAAAAGTATTTCCACCATAATTATCTTCACGAGTATTGAAATTAGGATTAATAAATCTGGAGAGAAAATAATAATTTCCCAAAGCAATTTGAATTCCATCAAAACCGGCATAATCAAATTTTTGTGCAGCAATAATATAATCTGTTTGAATTTTTCGAATATCATCAATTGATATATCTTCAACACGCATATTCTGCTCAGTTTTTTTATTAAATTGTACAAATCCTAATTGGGCAAAAATAGGAACATCATATACATGTACTAAATCTGTTAAATCTTTAGCTTCACGTACAAATTGAGTATAATGGATAGTATTTGAATATTTAGAAAAAGTGTCTCTTGGATAAAGAGAATATAATTCACTAATTATTAATCCAACACCACTTGCTGCTATATTTTCATATCTGTTATATATCTCAGGAGTTAAATTTCCTGATGCTTCCCTTTGAGATTCCCATAAACCTGTTCTAATAATTCTACTGTTTAATTTTAAATTGGCAAATTTGCATCTATCAAATATATCTTTCATAGTTTATAATTTAAATTAAGTTAATATAAATATTTGTAGTTACTATCACCTTTTTAATCTTGATGAAATAACTCCCATAATCATAATTCAAGAATAATTAATAATGGTAAAAATAATATTACAATAATTTTATTATTAGTTTAAACCTTATATTATATTATAATACATAAATTTTGAAATTTATGTTCATTATTGTTAATTTAAAATTTTAGTGTGGGGGGATTTTAATAAAATTTAATAAATATATTTTAGTAATTCTATGCTTATTTGTATTAATTTCAATTGCATCAGTTAGTGCAACTGATATAAATAATACCATCCAATCTAAAGAATTAGATGACCAAATTAATATAAATAATCATGATAATTTAAAAGTTGAAGACAGAGAAAATGACAATGTTATAACTAATTTTGAAGATGATTTTATTAGTAATTCAAACAGTGAAGATGTATCTAATTATAGTTTTGAAAACAATTTAATTGACACATCCAATAATAATTTGTTGTCTAGCCAAAATTCTGAAAATCAAATATTGACTGCTGACGGAACTACTTTAAATAATGAAGTTAAAAATGGAGGGCATGTTATATTAAAATATAAACTCTATACACTTAATGGAGCCCGTATTAATTTAGTAAGTAATACTTTCATTGACGGTAATGGTTCAATTATTGACGGTCAGAATAAAAATTCAGGATTTAATTTAAATAATATTCATAACGTTACTTTTAATAATGTTACTTTTATTAATTGTATTAATCCTAATACTAAAAATGGCCGAGGTGCATGTATTGTTATTACAGGAACTAATACTTATGATATTAATGTTTTTAACTGTTATTTCAACAATATACAATCACATTGGGGTCCTGCAGTATATGTTCACCATGAATCCCGTTCAGTTCATGGAGTTAATATTATAAATTGTACTGTAAACAAATCATATACCTCTGCTGCAGGTGCATTTAATATTGCTCATTATACTGTATCTGGACATGATGTTTATTATCAGGCTCCTTATAACAATCATATAATTAATTGTACATTGATAGATTGTAGAAGTAATAATAATGGTGGTGGAATAGAATTCATGTCTAAAGATTCATCTATCGAAAAATGCACATTCATTAATTGTAAAGCAGGAGGGACAAATGAAATGGAAGGTGGTGCAATAGTATTATATTCAAATGCTTTAAACAATTTAATTGATCAATGTACTTTTATTAATTGTAGAGCAGATATAGCAGGTGGTGCAATAAGTTCAAAAAGTCAGAGTAATAATAATGTAACTATTATAAATTGTATTTTTATAAATTGTAGTTCTCCTAAAGGTGGAGGAGTTTTCTTTAATGGTGACCCATCATACATGAATAATTGCAGTTTTATTAATTGTAAAGCTGATAATGGTGGTGCATTATATTTTAATGCTGCACATTCACATGTAACTAATTGTTCTTTCGATAATAATTCAGCCGTTACAGGAGGGGCAATTTACTTTAATGGAAAAGCCTGTACTTTAACTGATTGTAATTTAACTAACAATGTTGCTACTGGTCATGGTGGTGGATTATATTTTGCTGCAACAGATAGTTACATATTGCGTTGTAATTTTATAAATAATACTGCAAATACTGATGGTGGTGGAATGTGTTCACAGGCTCCAAAAGGTTCTATTTCTTATGTTGAAGCTTCCACATTTATGGGTAATAAAGCACCTACAGGTATGGATTTCTATTCACACCCAGGTTCACAAATTAAATTCATTGGTTTAAAATTCAATGTCTTATGGTTAACTAATGATAATCAAATGGATGAGGGTGTAGAGGCAAGTGTTGTAAATGGATATGGTACATGGTATGATAAACCTGCACGTTGGGATAATGATGCAATGAACTTTTTAAACACTGAAAATGGTAAAATTACTATTTATCTTGTTGGTGATATTACAAGTTTTGATGAAAAAATACTAAATATTCCAAATCTTGAAATTATTGGTTATGATAAAGACACAAATCCTATAGGTGCAACTGTTAATTTGGCTGGATGGAATCATCGTGCTTTTAGTGTAGCTGCAACAAATATCATGTTTAAGAATATTTTATTTAAAAATAGTAATCTTACTAGTGGTGATGGTGGTGTTATAAAAGTTTCATCAAGTAGGGTTTCACAAATAAGAAACTGTACATTTATAAACAACACAGCAGATTATGGCGGTGCTGTTTCATTTAATAACACTATACATAATGGTATTTTTATTGTAAATGACTCAACATTCAAAATGAATAAAGCTTTGATTCATGGTGGTGCTTTGTATTTTGATAATAGTAGTGATTTTACCAATATTTTAGATACTGTTATTCAGGATAATCGTATTATAACTAATTCAAGTGAAAATGCAGCCGCATATTATCAATCAAGAATGAACATTACTAGTAATCCTTTGTATTATTTCTTAGATCCATTTTCTATTGACCATGAAAGGAATAATTCAGATACAAACAATCCAATAAATACAAATCACGGAATTTTGTGTCGTGAGGAAGTTTATGTGTCCCTATCCTATGCTTTTAATCCCGGAAAACAGAAAGGTAATGGAACATCCTATAATGATACAACTGATTTTATATCTGGTATTGCACTTGTTAAAGCAACTGGTGGAACAATCCACTTTTTACCAAATGAAGTATATACTCTTGAAGATATTAAGAAATTGGAGCCAGGTTTTAATTGGTATGTTGAATTTTTCAAGTTTAATATATTTATAGAAGGAAATAACTGTACATTTTCAAACTTCGGACTACAATCCAACGTTGATTTCGGAACAAACATACACTTTATGAACTTAACATTTAAAAACTACACTGATTATACTCCAATTATCAATGATGGAAGAGATAATGTAATTGAAAACTGTAAATTCATCAACAATAGCAGAATTAGCGTAATAAATAATGGTGAGAATTTAAAAATAATTAATTCCACTTTTATTAATAATAATGTATTAGCAGTTAGTTCTAATGCATCTAATATGTTAATTGAAGGATCAGTATTTGATAA
>CADAAJ010000074.1 GCA_902785855.1 uncultured Methanobrevibacter sp.
CATATTAGTTGTATTGAATTTAGGATTTTCATTAATTAAAATAGAATTAACTACATCCACATCCCAGTAAATCAGAGCTTTACATATATCATATGCTTTATTCATTATAAATTCACGTTGATTAGGATTTAAATTTTTATATTCATTTGAGTAATAATGCTGTGAAAGTTCACTGAATAAATTAATTACACCCTGATTATTTTCAAGGACCAAATCATGAGCCAACATTGCAGATACAGTATTTGCAATATCATTTTCGCTCCATAATTCACCTAATGCATGTAATCCCAAAGGATATAAAGTATCCTGAATTGAATTGAAAAATATATTAACTTTTCCAATCAATTCATTAATTGAAATACTTTGAACTTCCTGTTTGGAAAGTCCTAAATTAGTTGAATAATCATTCTTTATTATTAAATCTCTTAATTGCATTGCAAGAATATTTTTTTCAGAATCACTTACAGCATTTTGATATCTATCAACCAACTCACTGGCAACAGTTAAATTCCCATATAAATGAGTAAATGCCATTGGAGAAGTTAAATGTGAAATTATTACAGCAAAGCCTCTTCTTTTAGCCTGAATAGCTTCAGCCAATCCATCACTAATATAGAAATATAATTGTGGTACATCACCAACAACAATAGAACCATAATCAGTTGAAGATAAAAGAATTTCTTTACCTGGCAACCATTCATGAGTAGCATGTCTACCTACAAAAATCATTGCATTATGATTATGAGTTTGCATATAATAATAAGCAGCCAAATACTGATGAGTAGGAGCAACAGCAGTACAATGATAAAGATTTTCAATGTCTGATTCCCATCCTCTTTGAGGTTCAGGAGCGATAAATACATTTCCAAATTTTAAACCTGGAATAACAAAATAATCAGTACCATTTTTATTAACTACCATTACATTTCCTGGAGCCTCACCCCAGCCGTTTAATCCTGAAATATTTAACTGTCTAAATTCATCAAAATACTTTAAATATAAATCATAGTATTGCGGTAATTGAGTAGTAGCATAATTTTTCAAAGCATTTACAATATTATCTAATACTTGTTTAGATTCAGCGGATTTTTCATTTGGAAGTAATGAAACAATTTGATTATACCAATCATCAATTGTATCAAATATTGTGGCTGTATAATTAATTTCAACTGCACGATGAGTTAACTCACCAATGTAAGCAACTGGACCTTGTGAAACTTGAATTTTAACAATATCATCCAATGAATTAAACCATTTCATATAATCCTTTACAGGATAAAGTGTTACTTCAGGACGATTAGCTAATTTTTCAAGTTCACCTGGAGCCCAATTAGCTACATTAATTCCACAGGAAATAATTAAATTCTCAAGTTCACTAACATTACCTGGAAGTGAACCTACATTATATCCTGCATTTTTCAAAGTATATAATATGTTGTAAATACTTTTTATTGTATCTAAATAACTAGATCCAATGTTCTGTTTTCCTGGAGGATAATTATAATAAATTATTGAAATTAATTTATCTTCATTGAGTGTATATTTTAAATCTACCCACGAATTAATCCTATCTGCCAATAATTCAATATTTCCTCTGTGAGGAATATATGTTGTAATTTTAGCACCAGTTAAATTTGAAATATAACTTGAAGCTCCTCCAACAAAAGTAGCATCAATTATACCCTGTGATTCAGCAATTGTAATATGCCACCATTTATCACTTTTTTCAGTTGTCAAACCTGTTGAACCCAATTCCCACATTTCATTTGAAACATAATCTGAATGTACTGCTCTAAAAACAGGAACACCAGCTTCTTCAAAAAATGCAGTAGCTTTAGTAAAATTCTCACCACCAACACCATATGCAACCATAGAAACAATTGCATCAACATAAACATCAAATTTCGAAGAATCAGCTAAAAATCCAGATATATCTCCACCAGCATTTGTCCAGGATTCAACCATAACTTTTAATTGTTCTGAAGAACCTCCAGCAGCAAATACTGGAATAACATTATATCCTCTTGATTCTAATGATTCAATAATAGAATAACATGGATGTAATTGTTGAGAACTAATATACATTGTACTTTCTAAAATCCCAATAGTACGATTATAATTAGGATTAAAAAAAGTATTAATATATTCATCTAATGTATACCACCTATCTCTGTAAATACCATATGAGTTAGATCCTGTAAACATCGGATTGGAATAAGCAACATTCAAACCTAAATAATTTAAAACAAATAAAATTTGATTTTTAAAATTATTCTTATCATTAATATTTTTATAAAGAACCATCTGATTAAATACTGAATTAAAATATCTGCCATCACCATTAGTTAAATAATTATGAATATTTGAATAATCAATACCTCTTTTAGTATTTTTAAAATAATTAATCAATTCTTCATTAGTATTTGAAGCAAATATTTTATTATAATTCAAAGTATTATTCTTAATTAAATTAATCGAACTGGATTCAGAATTCAGATTACCTGATGGTGGTTCCAATATTAAAAACATTTCTTTATTAGATAAACTAGGATGTTTATTTAAAACACTTGTTAACACTGAATCAACATCAGTACTAATCCATTCACCAATAAAAGCATCACTAATTGATAAATAATTAATCAGTTCATCTTCTTTCATTGTTTTAATTTGATCTCCACTTCTAACTATTAATTTAACTCCAGTTAAACCTTGTTCAGTAAAAAGTTCATTGCTGGCTTTATCCAATATATTAGTCCCCGGATTATCACTGATTATAAATAAAGTAATATTTCGAGAATTAGATAATTTATCATTTGAATTACTATTAGAAATTATTTTAGAATCAGTATTTTCATTAGAAACTTCCAATAAATTAGAATCTTTTTTTAAATCGCAACAAGATGTTTGTTTTAGTTCATCTAAATTAGTACTGTTGGATTCAGCAGATACTGCTTGCGATAAAGTAAAAAAACATAATATTATCAGAAGTAATAAAAAAATACCTGTTTTATTTCTAAAAAATTTCATTTTCAAATTCTCCTTTATATTTAAAGGTAAAAATTCTTGAGTAGTAAAATAATTATTTAAAATAAATTACTACAATTAATTTTTAGTAACTCAATTAAATATAAATATTTCTAAAAAAAGTATTACTAAAATGGTTAGAATCACTAAAAAAGTAATAACAAGCATTTAAAATATGAAAAAGTAATACTTAGTACTTATATTAAGGTAAAAAAAGTAATACTAAATTAAAAGTTAAAAAAATTATACAACAATACAATAAAAATTATATAAATATACTCACAAAATAAAATAAAGAGGTTTTAAAATGGAAATAGCAATTAGATATTACACAAAAACAGGAAATACTAAAAAATTAGCTGAATCAATAGCTAATGTAGTAAATGTCGAAGCAAAAACTGTTGATGAACCATTAACTGAAGATGTAGATATCTTATTTTTAGGAAGTGCAGTATATGCAGCAGGAATTGATAAAAAAGTAAAGGAATTCATTAAAAACATTGATGTTAATGTTGGAAGTGTTGTTAATTTCTCATCAGCTGCACTAATTGAGTCAACATACAAACAGGTAAAATCAGAAGTTGAAAAAAAAGGTCTTAATATGAGTGAAGATGAGTTCCATTGTAGAGGAGCATTTAAATTTGTTCACAGAGGACGTCCAAATGAAGACGATTTAAAAGACGTTCAGGAATTTGCAAAAAGAATAATTAATTAATCTTCATTATTCTTTTCTATAAGCTCTTTTAATTCATCAAATTTATGATTGAAATTTCTTGTTAAAATTGCAGCTGTAAGAGATGCTGTACCTACACCAGATAAAATATATCCTCCCCAAACTAAAACAATTGCATTTATTTTACCCAATTCAGAATGACCTAAAATTGAATAACCATTACTTGTAAATGCATTAGAAACCATTACAAGTGAATCCAATAAATTAACATTTTCAGTAAATGAAGTACAAATGAAACTAACAAAAACTATTGAAAATAACAAAAGTATTGAAACTCCCAATCTGTTAGACTCAGTATATTGAACAAATTTATCATAATATTTTTTAATAAAGTAAAAAAATACTGGAACATGTATTACAAATAAATAAAAAGGATATTCTCCTCCAAAAGCGAGATATCCCATAGAACCTAATGGAATTAATAAAAATAACACTAACTTATTAAATATTCCCCTAGTATCCATATCTAATGCAAATACCATTGAAACTCCAATATCAAAAATTGCAAAATAAACTAAATCCTCACTCCAGAATATTAAAGCATATATAATATTAATAAAAGCAAGAGTTATCAATATTAAATAAGTAACTTGTTTTAATGTGTGAACTTCTTCTTCAGGAAGATACTCTGTTGGCCTAAAAATTTTTCTATGTGAGTTTTTCTTTAAATAAGCGTAGGTACGTCTTAAAATGAATAAAATACCTATAAACATTAAAATTTCAAAAATTACAATAGCAATTCCTAACACTAAAAAAAGAAATTCCTGATTTTCAACAGTCATAAAACTCACACAATATCCTATATAATAAATATATTACTTTATCTTATAAAAAGATATCTAAACTAAATATAAATAAAAATAAAATTGATAAAATATTTAAATTTTATCTAAAGCCTGATCTACATCAGCCAAAATATCTTCAATATCTTCAATTCCAACAGAAAATCTGATTAAATCAGGAGTTACACCAGTAGATAACTGTTGTTCTTCAGACAATTGAGAATGAGTTGTTGAAGCAGGATGAGTTACTAACGATTTTGCATCACCAATATTTGCTAAAAATGATATTAATTCAACATTTTCTATGAATTTTAAAGCACCGTCATAACCCGCTTTAAGACCAAATGACACAATACCCCCATATCCTTTTTCAGCATATTTACTGGCAACTTCATGATTTGGAGATGATTCTAAACCAGAATATGTTACCCAAGCAACCTTAGGATGTTTTTCTAAATGACGAGCAACAGCCATTGCATTATCTGCATGTCTTTCAATTCTTAAACCTAATGTTTCTAATCCCTGCATAAGTAAAAATGAATTGAATGGAGATGGAACAGCCCCAGTATCTCTTCCAACAACAGTTCTAATTCTTGTTGTAAATGCAGCACCTTTAAATGTTTCACCGAAAATTAAACCATTATATGTTTCATCAGGTTCAGATAAAGTAGGAAATTTGCCACTCATCCAATCAAAATCACCTTTTTCAATGATAATACCACCTAATGTAGTTCCATGACCTCCAATATATTTTGTTGCTGATGAAGCAATAATATCTGCCCCATGGTCAAATGGTCTTACAGAACCAATTCCAACAGTATTATCTGCAATCAATGGAATTCCATGTGAATGTGCAATTTCAGATAATTTATCAAAGTCAGGAATGTCAAGTTTAGGGTTTCCAATAGATTCAACATATATTGCCTTTGTTTTATCATCAATAGCTGATTTGAATTCATCAGGAGATTGTGAATCTACAAATGTAACTGTACGACCTAATTCCTCTAAAGTATTTTCAAATAATTCATAAGTTCCACCATAGAGGTTATCCGCAGATACAATATTGTCCCCAACTGAAGTTAAATTGATTATTGCATAAAATATAGCTGCCATTCCTGATGCTGTTGCATAAGCAGCTGATCCTCCTTCAATAGCTGCCATTCTTTTTTCAAATGCTTCAGTTGTAGGATTATTTAATCTTGTATAAATGTTTCCTTCTTCTTTAAGTGCGAATCTGTTTGCAGCCTGTTTGGAAGAATCGAATACATAAGAGGTTGTTTGATAAATTGGAGTAACTCTTGAACCTGTTTCATCCACTTCTTCTTGGCCTGCATGAACACCTATTGTTGAAATATTCTTCTTATTTTTAAATTCATATACCATAATAATCACTTTTTTAATTTAATAATTCTGAAATATCTGTATCTTTTAATATTTTCTTTCTTAAAATTTTATCAATACCTGTTCCGTACTGTGCTGCCTTTTTAGGCCTGTAAGCTATTTCATAATCAAGCCCTTCTTCAAAAGCCAGTTTTCTTAAAATACTTTTTCTCATATCATCATGCATTGAAACTATTTTTTTATTGTCAGGAATATTTAAAACCAATTCCACGAGATTTTTATCAAGGAAAGGTAATCGTAAATCAACTGAGTTAAGCATTGCACATGATTCATCTCTTTCAAGATTAACATGATACATATTGGATATATCTTCTCTTAAATCATAATTTAATGTATCATTTACAAAACTTTCAAGATATCTTTTATATCCTCCAAACAGCTCATCAGCACCCTGACCTGAAAATGCAACTTTAATGTTATCTTCACTAATCATTTTAGTTGCAAAATAAGTAGTTAAACCAACACCTATTTTCATTAAATTATCATCATCTATGGTTTTAACAACTAATGGAAGATTTTGACGAATCATATCTTCAGTAATCTCACAAATCTTTAAATCCAGGTTAAGAAATTTTGAAGCATATATTGCTGCTTTTAAGTCTTTTGAATCTTTTACACCTACAGCATAAAGAGTGATCTTAAGAGAAATATTTTCGGATATTTCCTTTAAAAGTAATGCCAGATATGAACTGTCAACACCTCCCGAAAATATTACACCGACCTCCCGTAATTCACCAACTCTTTTTGAAACACTTAACTTTAACATCTTATCTATTTTAGATACATCACCCTCCATGATTTTTTCATAAATTGGTTGTGATGGACCTACATCAATCCAGTCATATAATATATGTTCAGGTTTTAATGTTTTAATATCATCAAAACCAATACTTTTAAGTGACTGTTTTGTAGATGCAAAAGCAGAAAATTCATCATTTTGAGCATAAAACAAAGGTTTAACACCTAAAGGATCACGAACAATAGCTAAATTTTCACCATTCCAAACAGCAAAAGCATAATCCCCATCAATTAATTTAACAGCTGATTTAACAGCTTCAAGCAAGTCCATTTTTTTAAAGTAAAATTCAATTAGATAAAGTAATGCATCAGCATCTGAGTTTATTTCCTCACAAACACCAACTTTAACTACAAGATTTCTAATTGTTGGAAAATTATATAACTGCCCATCAAAAATAAGAGTCAAGTTATCATTACTTACAGGCTGAGGTTTTGATAAACGTTGATTTGAATCATAAACTGAAAGTAAATTATGACCAAAAGCAATTGAACATTCACAATCCATTTTAAAATCATCTAAATTTATATCAGTGTAAATTTTATCCAAATAAACTCCTGATGAATCAGGACCTCTGTATTTTGAAGTTTTTAACATTTCAATAATATCCTTTTCATCAAATTTTCCCTGAAGACCCACAATTGAAGACATAGTATCACTTTAATTTTTAAAAATACTTAAAATTTTATTTTTACATCTATTAATGATATACGCACCTATACAACCGATTAGTGCACCTGAAAATACATCAATAGGATAATGAACCCCAACATACATTCTGGATATCGGTATGATTAATGCAAAAATGATTAGAAAAACACTTGCAATTTTATAATATTTTTTAGTTAAATCCTTAATATTAAAAAGGAAAATTAAAACAACAGCAAATGTTGAAGACGAATGACCTGAAGGAAAAGAATAACTACCCTCAATATCAATGAGCAAATTAACATTATCCAATGTTATAAAAGGACGTGGCTCATTAATAAAAAGTTTTAATACATAAACAATCAGATCAGAAAATAATAATGATATTAAAGCTAAAAAAGATATTTTTTTAAGAGTATTATGTTTTCTAATAAAAGAATAGAAAAAAATAGCCAATATTATAATAATTAGAGCTTCAAAACCTCCAAAATCTGTAATACGAGGCATTATAAAATCAAAAATTGGATTTTTAATACTAGTATTAAAAAAATAAAATAAATCAAGATTAATATCAGACATACATTAAATAATTTGTCATTTATTACATATTAATTTAACTTTATTGTGTAAGAATTCTCCGGCTTCTTTAAGCAGGGGATGAATTGCACATTTAGTGGGTTAGTGTCTATATTTTTTTTATGTGGGTGGAGTGATGCGATTACTTTGCAAATGCTCTCGGATAAATGCCATATAATATGTAGGTTTATAATATGTAATATAGAAAGATGGGGGAAAACTTCAATAAGTTAATTTTTTTCCTTTCTTTTTTTT
>CADAAJ010000075.1 GCA_902785855.1 uncultured Methanobrevibacter sp.
ATTATCGATGAAAGCATTATTTTCACTAGAATTTATGATTAAAATTGAATCTAAAAATGAATTATTAGAAATAATAATATTTGAAGCATTATTTAAATTAATTATTGAATTTAAGAATGAAATATTATTAACTCTAGATTCTGAAGCATTTTTATCCAATATAATTTTTACAGTAACCGGAAGATTTATATCATAGGCTGAAATTGTTATTTTTCTATTAATTTTTAAAATTTGATTTTTAGTTAAATTATAGATTAATAAACAATCATTTTCACCAATAACATTATCATGTAAGTTCCCATAAATATCAAAGTATACATTATAATTTTTATCATCTAAAACATGTGAATTAATTGATTTATTAACAATGCAGTCGTCTGTTACGTCAATTAATAAAATAGGATTTTTCACATCAGTATGAATTAAATTATCATGTACTAATGTATTATTGGAATTTTTAATAATAGCAATAGCTGCATTAACAGTTTCATCAATCTTTGTCATATTACCTGCAAATGCAGATACTGTATTGTTTGCAATGGATATATTATCCGACATGAAAATTTTAATACCACAAACTCCATTACTTTCAGAGTATAAAGTATTGTTTGAGATAGTAGAATTCTCTATCATGTGGAATTTGATTAAATTTACCATTTGTTTTGAATGAATAATAATTTCATTTAATGAAACATTTAATCCGCTTGATTTATCATTTAGGCCGACAAATACCATCCCATTGGAATAATCATCTGAAATAATATTAATTTTATTTGAAATGAACTTACTGTTAGAGAACATATCTGTGTAAACAGCCTCACAAGCTCCAGATGAAATCATTATAATATTATTCTCTTTAATTGAAGCATTGCTAGATAATCTTGAATTAGTGCCATTTGCTAAAATTGCACATGAGTAATCTAATTTTGAGTTAACATAAATATTATTTTCTTTAATAATAAGATTGTCACATATTCCATGAATTAAAATTGGATTAGTGTTTAAACTATCCTTTTTGAATATTTCAGTAATGTTGTTTTGAGAAATAGTAACATTGCTTACATTCTCAATTAATATTGCATTTTTACCATAATTGATAAAATAAAATCCTTCAACCAATGATTCATCAGCACCTTCTTTTAAAGTGATAGTGACATTATATAACAAATTATTTCGTTTATTACTAATTAATTTGACTTTATCTTTAAATATTAAGTTTTTATTAGTTAAAAATGTTAAAATAATAACTTTATTTTCACCTAATTCATATTTAAAATCACCATTATTATCAAAGTATTTAAAGAAATTATTATCATCAATAACAAATGCTGTTGATTTTAAAATAATTCCATTAACAATGTTGTCCTCTTCTGTGTTAGATTCCTCATCAGTTATTTGTTTAAAAATACCTATACTGGCATTGGTTATGATATTATTATCTCTGATTATTGTGCTGTAAACAAGTCCAGTTATATAAATACCATAATTATCACTGGATATTTTGTTTCTAATAATTGAATTATTAAAGTACATGTTTCCATTGCCTTGAGCAGGAATAGCTATACCATATTTATTAGAAGTTAAAACATTACTATCAATCAAATTGAAACTTCCCAACATAGATATTGCAGGATCATGGCTATTGTAAATGGTGTTGCGATATACATTTGATTTGTCACCTTCAAGATATATTCCTACACCATATCCCTCAAGATTAATAATATTGTTATGAGCCACAACATAATTACCAATCAGCAGCCCATGAGAAACATCTGTGAAAGTGATATTATTATTTTTAACTTCATGTTTTGCATTTTCACTTAGTCCAACGGCAACAATTCCCTTACTTTGACTGTCCCCTGTGACTAAATTATTATTAACAGTGAAATTTGCTCCTGCAACACTGATTCCTATATCACTATTGTTTACAATATTGCCATAAACAGAAACATTATTTCCATTTAAATTCACACCAAATGAACCTTTAATAATTGTATTATTTGCAATAACTGTTCCATCATGACTGTCATAAGTCATTTGTAAAATAATAGACATTGGCATATTGCAAAAACCTTTCAAATAATTATAGGAAATTATGTTACCCAAACATAGTGGAGATCCAGAATAATCTGCATGACCGAATGGATTGAAATATATCAGATTTGTTACGGATAAATCTGAATATGACAACACTTCCAAACTATTATGAGAAATCAAATTGTAATGACATTGCCCCATAATCATGTTTGAGGTAATGTATGTTTTCATATCATTGTAAATAATCCTATTATTACTGGACCAACCCATAGGCATCGCATAAACTCCACCAGAATTTGCAATTCTAATTGTATTATATGATATTAGATTATTATTAGAATTGGATAACCAAATTCCATGCAAACGACCGACAGTTATACCTGAAACTGTTAATGAAGCTTCAGTATTATTAATAATTAAATTTGTTACAGTAGAACCATCACTACCTTTAACAAGATGAATAAAACCATTTGAAATTACATCACCCTGAGAAATTGGCATTATAGTAAGTTGACGATCTATAACAAATGCTCTGTTGGAAATATTACCAATTTTTAATACATCTCCACTTGAAATTTCTGAATCATCATGAAGTTTACCTGTTCTTGCATTGAAATAGATATCATAATTATCCTGCGTAATTTCAATTGTCTTAGCCATGCTAGAAGTATGGTTAATTTTTTCATGAGTAATTATTTCACAAGTCTTAGTATTTTCATTAGATAAAATATTTGATGAATGAAGTTCTTGTGAAGATAAGCAAATTTTCTGTGTTTCATTAGCTGCATATGTAGAATTTAGTGCTATACAAATGAAACAAATAATCATCAATGAAATAATAATTTTCTTTTTAATTATTTTCACCTCCTTTAAAGTTGTATAAAACTATAGCCAGGATATTTTTATAAAAATTAAATTATAATTGACTATATTATTATTTTTATAAAAAAAGAATATTTAAACTTTATTAAAAGACAAGTGAAATTGATAAAAAAATAACTTTAAAAAAAAATAATAGAGATTAATAAAAATCTCTATTTAACTTTAACAATAGTTTTAGCAGTTTTCTTACCATAAACAAATTTAGCAGCGTATTTTTTACCTTTTTTAAGCTTTTTAATAACTTTTTTATTTATTGCAAATTTAGCAATACCTTTTTTATTGGTTTTAACTTTATATGTTTTGCCATTAAATTTAAGCTTAATGATTTTACCTTTTACCTTTTCACCATCAATTTTTAAACCAGCTTTTAAAACTAATTTTTTAGCAGATCTTTTAATTTTAATAGTCTTTTTAGCAGCTTTTAAAATTATAGTAGGTTCTACAGGAGCAGGTTTAGATAAAGATACATTGAAAGAAAGTCTTTCATTAGTAATAGGATTTAAAACACGAACAACATGAGTTGCACCCTCTGCACCAATTTCCTCTTTAGTTAATTTAGCAACACCATTTGCATCAGTTACTTTGATAATTTCTTTACCATCCACTTCAAAAGTTACAGGAGTGTTTGCTAAAGGTTTACCTTCACTGTTAACAAATTTAATTTCAAATCCATTATCTCCATTAATAACCGGTTCATCACTAGGAGGAATTGTAGTAGATTTGATAACAACATTAGCAGTAGTGTTTGTTGAATTCAAAGTAATTTTTGCAACATATTTGCCCGCAGACATGTTTAAATCAAAACTAGCTTTACCATTAGCATCAGTAGTTACCTGAAATGTTTTATCACCAATTACAGCAATAACCTTTTGATTAACTAAAATAGCACCTTCACTATCAAATACAGTGATATTTAATTTTTGTGGTCCATTGAAGTATTTTTCTACATCTTCAACTTTAATGATAATATCTATTACTTTAACTTCAAGAGGAATTGATTTAGCTAAGTATTTATCATCACCACTATATACAACAGATGCAGTGTAATTTCCTGCTGCCAAATTAGGAATTATAATAGTGGTTTTTCCGCCAGTTACTGCTGAAGAGTATGAATTACCACCAATGATAACAGTAATATTATTTTTCAAATCACTAGGATTTGTAATTTCAACTATAACATCCCCACCAACATATACAGGAGAAGTTGTTGCTGATATATCTGCATTTGATCTTGTTAAATTAACATTTTGACCATCTACAGTAGCATTAATATAAATATCATCCGCAATTACTTTTAATGGAATAACCACACTGTTTTTAATAGTTCCATTTTTAACATCCAAAGTAGCATTTACTGCATCAATTGTGAATTCTCTAGCATAAACTTCACCATCATAATCAGTGATATTTTCACCATCAAATGATTTAAATGATAAAATAGCGTTTCCATCTTCAGTAGTATTTAATACTAAAATTAACCATTTATCTGGATGAGTTTGAACATTAGCTTCTGTGTAAGTAGGTTGAGCATTATTTCCCCACCAGTTATTGTTTAATGTGAAATTAGAACCGTCAATTTTTGTTATTTTAAAAGAATCACCAACAAAATATGAATTTTTAACTTCCACATTACCAGTTACTGAGATTCTTGCACCAGTTGTTGCAAAGTTTGTAATATTTTCAAATAAACAATTATCAAATAAAGCATTACCATTTACACCAGCAATTACAGTAAGAGTATTGTAAAATTTAGTGTTATATACTTCTAAAACTATCGGAGACCTATAAGCTGTATTCCATACTATAGAAGGAGAAATAATAGCAGAAGTTGCATACATAGTTGAATATGACTTATCATATCCGTCAAATGTAGAATTAATAATAGTTAAATATTCTGCAGCAACTCCAACTACAAAGTAAGGATTATTAGCCCAGGTATGACCAGTTCCAATAATTTCTGCAGCAGTTTTACCTGATCTGAAAATTTTTGAATTTATAATTGTAATATTTCCTTTAGCACCAATTGCAACAGAATCTCCACTATTACCGTTTACACGCATTGAATCTTGAATAATAGAGTTAGAGAAATATAATGTGCCTGTAGAATAAATAGTTGATCCCCATTTAGCATGATTTCCAATGAATGTTGAGTTATTAATATATGTCCAACCCTCACTGTTTATTGCACCACCATAATTAGAGTCACCATTATTAAAGAAATAAGAATTAAGAACAGTTAATATTCCTTTAGATAAAATAGCTCCACCATTATTACCATGACATGAAATAAAGTTAACTCCATCAATTAATAATGAAGAACCGTTTTCTGTAGTAAATGCAGAAGTTCCAATTTTTCTATCAGGCATATAATTAGTAGATATGTTAACAAAAGTCATATTATATATTTTTATAGAGCCGCCCATACCAGCTAAAATTTTCATAAACCAATTTTTATTTTCACCATTAACAATTGTTTTGTTTCTACCATCACCAATAATAGAAATATCTAATGATGAGAATGTAGTGATATTTGTATTTCCTGCTCCAACATAATTACCTTCTAAAACATGAATAAAGATAACATTAGATTTAGTATATCCTTTATCCAATGCAGCGCCAATAGTTTTGAATGGTTTATCTAAACTACCGTCACCAGTTTCATCATTTCCATTTATACTAGAAACATATAAAGTTACATTATCATCTAAATTATTTAAATTTACAGTTACAGTACCATCCACATATTTAGTATCATTAGCCACATTATTCCAACTTCCAGATAACTTATAAATACCATCTTTAAATCCAAGATAACTAAATTCAGCACGTCCATTTATTAAGTTACTTTCACCAATGCGAGAACCATTTAACATGAAAGTAAATAGACCCCCACCAATAATAGCTCCAGATTCATGAGTTACTTTAGCAGAAACAGTATCATATAACTCTTTAGTTGTTAAATCATTGAATGTTACAGTCATACCAGGTAATTCAGTGATAAACTGATTAGCATTGTTTGAAGGAGCTATAAAAATATCATTACCATTATTTGCATTGTTATTTTTAAATGATACATTAGTTAATGTTAATTTAGACAATTTTATATAATTTGAATGAGTAGGAGCATATATCGCACCACCATTACCTCCAATATTATCTTCAAAAGTACAATTGATTAATTCTCCACCATAAATCGCTAATCCACCACCATTACCTTCAGCAGTATTTGCAATAAATTTAGCATTTTGTATAATACAACTTGGATTATCGCCAGATACAAAGAATGCACCTGCACCATAATCTCCACCAGCTTTATTATTTTTAAATGTATCATTAATAGAAATTATTTTATTTCCACTAACATAAATAGCACCATAATCTTCTTTTGCTGTGTTATTTTCATAAGTGTTGTTAATACTTCTAAAATTACCTTGAATGTAAAATACTCCTCCTCCACTGCCAGTATTATTCATGTTAATGAATTTGGAATTTTCAATGACAATAACATCATTATCATCAACAGTAGCTAACCAAAAGTTACCTGTTCCGGAAGATGAGATATTTTCAAAGTGAGAATTATATATTTCAACATTATAAATCATTAAATTTTGAGAATTTGTCCAGCGAACATTTCTAAATACAACATGAGATGGATTATCTCGTGCATATAATCTTTTTACATTATCTACAACACAGTTTTCAAATGTAATATAACGAACATTGAATGAATTAGAACCAGACAAATTTTTAATAGTTAAATTTTTCAATAAAACCTCTGTGTAAACACCTGAAGTTAAAAATGTATTTTGATTATTACCACTAATTACAACACCATCTTTGGATTCACCAAAAAGATTTATTTTTGCGACATTACTATATGATAACGCAAAATCACCAGTTTCATTATATAATCCATTTAAAAGGTGAACAATCACATGGATATGATTTTGTAATCCAAAATCCAAAGCATGTTTTATGGTTTTGAATGGATTATCAAAATTACCATTTCCGTTTTCATCATCCCCATTTGGAGAAATCCACAAATCAATTGGAGAATGGTCAAAATTAACTGTTAAAGTTGCATTATTTACAGTTACAACAAAAGGATTAGGATCTCCCCATGAAGAAGATATAGAATTTCCTGTAATTACATAATTTCCATTTTCTAATAATTTTTGGATATTAATTGATACAAGACCATTATTTGAAGTTCCTTCACCAACTTTTTCATCACCAATGTAAAATTGAACTTTAGCATTTCTAACACTATTTCCTTTATCATCAGTAATTTTAGCATTTAATGTAAAAGAAGTACCATTAACGGAGCAATCTTCAAATGTAACATATGCATTAAAATCTGTATTTGAAAATATATATCCTCCATCAGCAGTACAGTTTACAAAAGAGTTTTCACTCAAATAAGAATTTTGAATAAAAAGAATACCAGTATTATCAGTATGGGAACAGTTAATAAATGTATTTCCAATTATATTTCCTACATTATCATCATTATTATATCTGACACATAAAATTGGAATATTTGAAAGAACCATGTTTTTAAATATATTGTTTCTAATAATAGACTTACCATTTTCCACTAAAACAGAATGTGCATAAGCCCATGAACTTGAAGATGATGAATTTTCAAATTGATTGTTTATAAGAGTTAATAAATAATTATCACGTCCAAAATAAATATCTGCTCCATTATAAGCAGCATTATTTGCAAATTTAGAATTTAAAACAGTTAAATTATTATCTTGACTTTGATAAACTGTACCATAACTACTTGCTTCATTATTAAAAAATTCACATGAATCAATAGTTAAAAAACCACCATTTGAAATAGCTGATCCATAATCACCTTTACCATGAATAAAAGTAATATTTATTAAAGTTACAATTGAATCTTTACTAATTGATTTAAAAATCGGTGCTTCATAATTAGCATCAATAATTGTTTTACC
>CADAAJ010000076.1 GCA_902785855.1 uncultured Methanobrevibacter sp.
GTATATTAGTTAAAAAAATAGAAAATATGATTAATTAAATATCATAGTAAAAATACAACTATCACTTTAATTAATCATCCATATTATTATTCGTGGGAGAAATTATCTTCTGATTTTGATTTTATTTGTAATTTTAGATTTGCCATAAATTGATTTAATTTTATAATTTCCAACTTGCAAATTCCTAATTTTAATGGTTGCAAAACCTTTTTTATTGGTTTTAGCAGAATATTTGTTTGATTTGATTTTAAATGTTATCTTTTTATTTTTTAATGCATTACCTTGACCATTAACAAGTTTTGCTTTAAATTTAATGGATTTTGATTTTTTCTTGGAAATATTTTTAGCTGTCAAAATCGGTTTTACAGTAATTTTATTAAAGACAGAATAACCATTATAAGTAGCTGAAACTGTATATTTATTAGGTTTTAATTTAATTTTAAAAATTGCATAACCCTCAGAATTAGTTTTAATTTTATAGGATTTTCCATTAACTTTGAATAAGACTTCAACACCAGAACCAACTGCTTTTCCATCAAATCCAATGATACGGACTTTATAAGAATCACCATTATTAAAATACATAATAACATCTTTATTTTCAACAATTGAAGATAACACTTCCACATTGTTTTCAACATATTGACCAGTGACAGGATTAATAGCTGTTACCAAATATTTACCTGGTTTTAAATTAAAATCTAAATTCAAATTACCATTCTTGTCCGTTTTATAAACATATTTATATCCATTGATAACAATACTAACTTCATGATTGGCTAATGGAGTTCCATCTTTATCTAAAAAGTAAGCTTCATAACAAATGTTTGAATAAATTACTTTAATCATGTTGTTTGCAAAAACTGTTGAAAATATTTCTAAATTATAATTAACTAATAAACCATCGTAAGGATTTACAACAGAAATAATATGTTTTCCAGGATCTAAATTTAAATCAAATAAAAATTTTCCTTCATAATTAGTAATTGCATAATAATTTGCCCCATCAATACCAACAATAAATGGAGTATTATTAATAGGTTTTCCAGCCCCATCTACAAATGAAATCATTAAGTATGGTGATTCACCATAAAATTTAGCCTCATCTTGACCATAAACAGTAGATAAAACAGTAATAGTAGTTCTATTAAATGAATTTTCACTTTCAACATTTCCATAATAATAACATTCAACTTCATATTTTCCAGGAGTTAAGTCTATTTCTAAAGTAATCCAACCGTTTTCATCTGTTGTGCAGTTATAAATTTTATTTTGAAGAAGTATTGAAATATTTTTACCAGATATAGGATTTTGTAATGAATCTATCAGTTTTGCATGAAACTGAGTTCCATTAAGATAATATTTGATTAATGGAATGGTCAAAATCTGAGTAAATTTACCGGAAATGAATAGTTTAGATGTTAATGATGATTTTTTATATTCTTCATCGCCTTCAAATATTGTTTTCACAGTATAAACATTAGGAGATAAATCAACATTCAGATATGCTCTACCTTCATTGTTAGTTGTTATATTATACATTTCATTACCAATCATGAATTTGATTTTTTTATTTTTAAGTAATGTTCCATTAATATCACTTAGAACAATAAAATAATCTGTAGAACTTAATACTTCTTCATTTCCACTGAAAATAATAGATTTAGTTTTGCCATCACTAGACTCAACATTTATTGTATTTGTTTGTGAAGAAGGTAAATATAAATCATTACCATCATAAACAATAACTACAATATATTTACCATATTCCAAATCCAAATTAAAAATTAAACTACCCTCAGAATTAGTAAAACCAGTTTTATTTAAAATTGATTCACCATTGAATGTAGAAATTTGAATTGTAATTAATGAAGAGGAAATTCCGTTGCCTAAAATATCATTGAGAATTACTTTATAATTTAATGTTTGATTATCAAACAAAACAGCATCATTGGAAATTATACTAGACGAAGTTGAAGAAGCATTAGATGGTAAATAATTTGGATTATTGATACCATATGAAATTATATGTTCCCCAACACCTAAATTAAGCACTAATTTTCCAATACCTGCTGCATTTGTTGTTATATTCTGCTTTACACCATCAATATCAACGAAAATTTGCATATTTTTAATTGGAGAATTATTAATATCCCTTAATTCTATTTCAAAAATTCGTGATTCATCTTTATTGATTACCAAGTCTTTTGCATATATTTTAGTTGGAGTTTTATAAACATTAATTTTATTCGAGCCAGATGCAAATAAACCATAATAATTATTGGTGTATTTATAAGTTATATTATATTCTCCAGGATTTAATGTGATTTTTAATCTAGCAAGACCATATACATCAGTGTTCAAAGTATATGAACTTGACCAAGTTCCAGAAGACAATGTTACAGCAATGTTTTTACCATATTGACTGTAAGCATTTGGATCGTTGAATTTTATTATGAAATATTTATCTTCACCATAATATTGAACCAAATCTGAACCATTTATCGAAATATCCTGCAATTTAACATCATTACTAACAACAATAGTTGCTGCATTTGTAGAATCACTATACCATAAATTACCCTCATAATCAATTGTAGCCAAATATGTTCCTTCACCTAAATCAATTTTAAATGATGCTTCTCCATTTGCATCACATTCTAAAACATATTGTTTAATAAGATTCCCCTTATAAATATTTAATGTTATTTTTTCGCCATTAACTCTTTTACCATACATATCACTTAAAATAACAGTGTAAACTCCACCAATAGGGATTGCTGTGTGGGAAAATCCAGAAATAACAGTTAATACTTTTTCAATTTTTATTATTGCATCAGATTTTGAAGCACCATAAACTTCATCTCCATTATAGTCAATGTGTAAATAGTAAGTTCCCGGAAGATAATTAATTGTTAAACTAGCAACTCCAAACTCATTAGTTTTGAGAGTAAATTTATCATTGATTCCATTTTGAGAAATAGTCAGATAAATATTTTCTTCACTAACAATATTACCATAGATGTCCTTTAAAGTAATGTTATACTGATTACCATCACCATAAAAAGTTATATCAGGTGCAATGATAGTTGTATTGACAGGATTTACAATAATATGGGCAGTTGAATAACTATAACTATACCAAGAATCCCCTTTAAATTCAGTTAAAATATCATATTCACCAATTTCCAATACCAATACTATTTCAGCAGTACCATAATTATCTGTTTTTGCAGTTAAAACAGTAGAATGGCCTTGAGAATCAGTGATAGTAAATGTTAATGTTAAATTACTTAATTTATTTTCATTTTCTCCAGTTAATATTGCACTGAATCTGTTGTTTTTTCCATAATAAACATGATCATAAGAAATAAGTGCAGTCATAGAAACAACAACTTCAATTTTTGCATTAGCAGAAGATTTAATAAAATAACCATTTCCAAGATATTTTACACTTAAATTATAAACTCCAATAGGATAATCAACATTAAATTCAGCATGCCCCTCTTCATCAGTTACAATAGTAAATATTCGATTAAATGAATCTCCATTTACTTCAACAAGTAGGGTTTGGTTAGATATTTTATATCCGTTTACATTAACCAATGTTACCGAATATTTATTGGATTTTCCTTTAAATATTGTATCTTCAATAATAATATTCGTATGAGTATTTCTAACATTGACTTCCAACAATTGGTTATCAATTCTTGCATATGCTTTAAAATCATTGTTAAAATCACTGTTAAGAATTGCATAAGCAATACCATTGTTCAAGTATGTTATTTCTGGTGAAATAATCCCATTATCAATAGAAAATGAAACTAATCTTTTATGTGGGAAATTTGAAATTGATTTGATATTTCCATTATTATCAACAGATTTTGTTAAAGAAGCTTTAATTTCTTTATTTGATGAATATTCAAGAGACATTATTACCCAATCAGAAACTGTTAAAGTTCCAAGAAACTTATAAATTTTATCTGAATTTGGTTTTTGATTATCTCCCCACCAGTTTGTTGAGTAGTCCACATCTCCTGATGCAGAAAAAATGTCATTGCCTCCATATTTTGCACTATTATTAACAAATACACAATAATGAACTTCCTTTGCATTGGCAATAGCTCCACCAAAAGCAGCACGATTAAACTCAAATGTTGAATTTAAAACAGTATCAGCCACCACTACACCATCACCAACAAATGCTCCTTCACCATCTTTGTAGATATTAGAATTATTAATAAAGATTGAATTAAAAACAGAATTTGCTTTTATTAAACCACCACTACCATGAATTGCAGTATTATTAATAAATATTGAATTACCAACATTAGTTGCAACAGCAATTGGACCGTCATTACCTATAAAAGAACAGTTATTAATATATCCTCTAAATGATCCGTAATTATCATTAATTAAAAATCCTGTACCACTACTTATGTAACTTCCCAGATTAAATTGATTTTTGATAAAAACTGAGTTTTCAACATATGCATACAAACCCCCAAGTTCGACATTACCATATTCCGCAGATAACAGTGTACTTCTTGAATAATAGTAAGGATTTAAATTAACAATTCCTATTGTATTTTCTTTAAATAATGAATCATATATTTCTACTGAATTTTTAACCGGAAATATTGTATTAAAACTTTCAAATCCTGCAGCATGATATAAGTTTGTAAATCTTTGAAAAGTAGTGTTGAAAATATATGTCCTTGAAACACCAAATACTGCAGATCCTTTAATATTATCAAATACACTATCTTCAATTATTACATCTCCCTTACTTTCAACACCACTTGAAGTGTAAACAACCCCTTCAGAGGTAATATTTTTAAATGAAGAGTTGACAATTTTTAAACTTCCTCCAGATATATGAAAAATAGGGTTTGTGTAATCTCTATCAGATACAACGAATTTTATATTTTTAATTGTTAAACTTCCCCATTCCATAATATTAAACATGTTATGATCATTTGACCTTACCAATGTTGTATCACCCAAACCAACAATGGTAATATTTTTATTAATGATTACATTAGAGTTTGCTGGATTTTTATTGATTCCTCCCAATATACAAATTGTATTTCCGTTTCCAACTTTGGATACTGCATATTGCAGTGTTAAAAATGGTTTTTCAAAACTTCCATCTTCAGGACCATCATGCCCTTCAGGAGAAATATAATAAGTATTATTGGACAGAGCATTTCCTACATTGAGTGTTAATCTTTGTCTGTCAATAACTACATAAACTTTACCATCAACATTATTTCCAATCAAATAATTAGTAGTTTGTCTATTTAATGCCTTATAAGAATTTTCAAATACACCATTTTGGGATTCAAAACTAGCATATCTAATTGGAAGTTTTTCATCAGGCCCGAATTCACGAATGTTATGGCCATCAGTCCATTTATTTAGAGATACTATGAATTTACCTTGAGGATTAACTGGAATTGATGAATATTCATATTCAAATGTAGCAACTGCCCAGCAACTAATATTGTAATTGGTAAAATAAGATAAAACAGGCCCTGAATTTATTCCCCACCAATTGTATGGTGCATATAATTTATCATATTTTCCTCCACCAAACATGGTATTAAGAATTGCAGAGTATGTAATATTAATATCTGAATAACCTGAAGAAATTTCACAGTTATAAATTGAATGAATCGAAGTGAAATTTGAATAATAGATACCTAAACCTAATTGTATTCCCTGTTGATTAAAAATAGAATCATAAATATGAACATTAGAATTCCTAAAGCTTGCCCTATTATTAATTATTGAATTATTAATTGTAATTGTTGCATCATCAATTTCCACTTGTTTAAATGATGAATCAAAAATGAATATTGTTGGATTTTTATAATCAAATTCATTGTATTTGTTATTTGATTCTACTTCATCTATCCGTGAGTTGATAATGTATAAATTATTGTAGTTATATACAGTTGGAATATCTGAACTTGAATATATAGCATCAGGTGTTAATTTTGAATGTGAAATAGTACAATTTCCTAAATTAATAATGTTTTGTGCATAATAATTAGATTTTGATGCAGTCATTGTTGTATTATTTAAATTTAAAATATTATTATTGAATATAGTTGGCATTATACTATTCATATTACTAAAAGTACAGTCATTAAGTGTTAAATTTCCACTATTATATATCACAGACAACTGAGTATAATCCTGAGTATAACCTCTTATGAATTTGATGTTTTTTAAAGTTAATGAAGCTGATGGAGATATTTTAAAAAAGAAATTTTTGTTTTCACCATCAATTATTACATTACCTTCACCCTCAATTGTCAGATTCTTATTTATTAGAATATTTGTATTAGAATCTCCTTTATATGTTCCTTCTTTCATGATTATTTTTGAATTATCATATGAATTGGAAATAGCTGGATTTAGTGAAGAATAAGGATTATTTTCACTTCCATCACTTATGCCTTCATATTCATTGTTAACAAAAATCGTATTTGAATCAGAAAATGAATTATCATCAAAATTATATTCTAATGCAGTAGTATTATCCTTATTTGCACTAACAAATGACATTGAAGATATTACAATAAAAAATACCATTGCAATGAAAATGAAACGCCCATTAAAAATAAAAAACACCTCAACATTATTCAAGTTATAATTAAAAAAAATTAATTATACTTTAAATTATGACAAATTTAATATAAATAATTATTTATTAAAAATTTAGAAAAAATAAAATAAGAAAAAGAGGTTAATATTCTTGGTTATCTTTACCATAACGCCTATAACCAATCACAAGCAACAGCAAAACAACAAATGCAAAAATTAAAAATATTGCAAAAGATTGATCATCACTTATTAAATCCTCAATTTCTTTAATTTCAAAAGATTTAGAAACACTTTCACCTTTTAAAGAATCAGAAGCACCATCACTACCACCTTGAGAACTGGAAGCAGCAGAAGCTGCATTTGAAGTTGAACCAACAGAAGCCAAATTAGGATTGTAACTAGAACTATTGGATCTACTTAAACTATCTTTATCCACATCCCCATCTACCTGAGAATCAACATCAGGAGAGTGAGTATTTTTATTAGCATTTCCTTTAATATTTTGACCTTTATAAGAATTTAAACCTAAAAGAGAACTATAAGGTCCATTATGACCATTTCCAATTCCACCATAACCTAGATTGGAACCTCCATTTCCATTATAACCACCATTTCCATTACCAGACCCACCAATTGATTTTCCAGTAGATATACTTGACCCAGTAGATTTTGGATTAGTGTTAATAGATTTATCATTATTATCATTATTGATTTGACCATTTCCATTCCCATCATCATTAGAAACTTCAGGCCCGGAAATTTTTGAGTCCCATTTGATTAATTCTTTATACCATGGTCTAAATTGATTATTAGAAACAGCCCATACAGAATCATCAGGCCCAATACGGCCTTTATCATTAGTTCCCCAATAATTATATCGCATATCCATTGTATAACTTCCACCAGAAGAATGTAAAGTACTACCTGCTGGAGCAACATTATTCACAATATTGGAATCATGAATCACAATATTGCCTGAACCAAAATCAAATGCCCCACCCCTATTCAAGGCCTTATTATTTGAAATTGTAGAATTGTAAATATTGAAATTATCCTGAATATGACCATAATAAGTATAGGAAGAATATTGAATAGCTCCTCCATAACGAGCAGAGTTATTAGAAATTATTGTTCTCATGATAATGAAGTTTTTAGATAAATCTAGAGCACCTCCACTAATACCTGCAATGTTGCCTGTGAAAATTGAATCAAAAATTTGACCATCATTGGCTTGTGCAGAAATTGCACCACCATCACCTATTGCCTGATTATCGTAGAATTTTGAATCAGATACATAAAACTTATTAAATGAACCATATACAACTCCTCCATCAAATCCAGAATTATAAGGAAAACCATCTAAATTAAGCTCGCCAATAGAACGTCTTGTATCATTAGCACGATTATTAATAAAAGTGGAATTTATAATTTGTAAATCAATTTTTGATACATAATTTGATTGAGTCGAAGAACTATCAGCAACAGCAGCTATAACTCCCCCATATTTAGCAGAATTATCTAAAAATTCAGAATTTTCAATTAATAAACTTGAATTAGTGAAAATAACCCCACCATATCCAATAGGAAGATTACAGTCAGATTCAATTTTATGAATATTACCAACATCTATTGACCAGGCAGTTGTTACCATCCTAAGAGCACAATAATCCAAACTAGTCAATGCAGTGTTGTTTTTAAAGAATGATTCTTTAATTGTCATTGGATTTTTGGAATTTGTAAATATAACACCACCATGAACGCCAAGATTATTAGAAAATATTGATGATAGAATAGTGGTTTTACCATAATCTGCAATAGCTCCACCCCAATGTCCTAAATTACCATCAAACATTGATTGAGAGATTAATAAAATACCATTATTAAAAATTGCTCCACCTAACCCAGTATCACTATAATCATGAGTATAAGCACGATTAATCTCACCATTACTTTCATAAGTTATATTTTCCCATATCGGATGAGAATTATCATGAAATGAAGAAGAATTACAAATTACAGAATTATCAATGGTTAATTTACCATTATTGATAAATACAGACCCACCCATTTCATTATGTGCATTTCTAATTAATACTCCAGAAATGAATAATTCGCATGATTTATCAATTGTGAATAATTGGGATTGATTTGCATCAATTAGAACTTTACCTGGATTAATAGACACAATATATAAATCTTTATCAATTATAATATTTGATTCAAAGTAAGTTCCATCATAAATATGAATTGTTGAATGATTTAAAGCATTTATAATAGCTTTTGATATGCTTTTATATGGTTTTTCAACACTTCCATCTCCTTCAATATCACTTCCATTAACTGATGAAACATAAACATCAGCAGGAGTATTTGAATGAACAATATCAAATGGAGCATAAACTGCATTATTAGCTATTTTTAAACCATTAGAACTTATTAAATAATTCTTTATTATAGAATTTGATAAATTTTTATCAGATTTTATCATAACAGCATAATCATTAGCATTCTTTGAAAATGAAATTATTCTATTTTCTAAAACATTATTTGATGATGATTGCCCATCAAAATAAATTGCTGCTAATTGAGCTGCGGAAATAAATATAATGTTATTTATAATTTCACCATTTTTAACATTGAAACCATAATATATCATTACTGAAGATTCAGAAGTTGCATTGAATGAATTGTTGGCAATTTCATCAAAATTAGTATTAATTGAATTAATTAATATTGAATTTTTTGCCAAGGAATCAAATGTATTATTTGTAACAACAGTGAGATTAGAATCAACAATATTAATGACATTAATATCTTTTGAATCTATTTTGAAGCTATTTGATTCAATGACAAATCCTTTTGAATTTATAATATTGATTGCATTATCACTCATTGAATCAATTACCATGACATTATCGATGAAAGCATTATTTTCACTAGAATTTATGATTAAAATTGAATCTAAAAATGAATTATTAGAAATAATAATATTTGAAGCATTATTTAAATT
>CADAAJ010000077.1 GCA_902785855.1 uncultured Methanobrevibacter sp.
TTACATGTATTAGGTGATAAAATGGTAGTAGCTGCAGCTATAAGGGAAGAAATTGAAATCCCTGAAGGCGTTGAAGTTATAATTGAAAATAATGAGGTTTCTGTAAAAGGACCTAATGGAGAAGACTCCAGAAAATTTTCTTATCCTAATGTAGGTATTAAAGAAGAAAATAATAATGTTGTTTTAGAAACAGCATTTCCTAAAAAGAAAGATAAAGCAATGATTGGAACCACAAAAGCACACATTAATAATATGTTAATCGGTGTTACTGATGGTTTTGAATATCATATGAAAATTGTTTTTGCTCACTTTCCAATGACTGTGAAAGTTCAAAAAGATACTGTAGTAATAGACAATTTCCTCGGGGAAAGACACCCAAGAACTGCTAAAATCGTTGGCTCTGCTAAAGTAGTAGTTAAAGGTGATGAGGTCACTATTACTGGTGTTAATAAGGAACATGTTGGTCAAACTATGGCTAACTTGGAACAAGCAACTAAAATTAAAGGAAGAGATCCTAGAGTATTCCAAGATGGAATATACTTAACTAGCAAAGAATAATTTGGTGATTTAAATGGCTAATAAAAGATTTAAAAGACAAGAATATGCTCGTTATAAAAAACTTGGAATCAAATGGAGACGCCCTAGAGGTAAAACCAGTAAAATGAGAAGATATGAAGCAAAAGAATTAGAAGACTTAGACCCAGCATCTGATGCTGCAAGAATTAGTGCTTCTATTGGTAAAAGGAAAAAAGATTTGATGTTAGAAAAAGCATCAGAACTCGGAATTAAAGTATTAAATAAATAATTAATCATATTTATAAGTCAAATCAATTCCGGGGTTTTTATTGAATTGATTGGACTAGTTAAATTAAAAGGGAATTTAGGTTATTATCTAAATTTATCAGCTATGCTGAATATGGAGGATTATATATATGAATCTTACAACTCAAAAAAGATTAGCTGCTAGTATACTCAAAGTAGGGCTTAATCGTGTATGGATTGATCCTGAAAGAATTGAAGAAGTATCATTAGTAATGACTAGAGAAGGTGTAAAGCAGTTAATAAAAGATGGAGCTATTAAAGCAAAACCTCAAAAAGGTAATAGTAGCTTCAGATCTAAAAAAATTAAAGAACAAAAAGCAAAAGGTAAAAGAAAAGGTAGAGGTAGTGTAAAAGGAGCTAAAAAAGCACGTAATCCTAAGAAAAAAGCTTGGATGACAACTATTAGGGCTTTAAGAAAAGACCTTAAAGATATGCGTGAAGAAGAAGTTATTGATGCTACAACCTATCGTAAATTATATAAAATGGCTAAGGGTGGCGCATTTAGAAGTAAATCTTACATGAGAAATTACGCCCGTGACCATGATTTAATTAAAGGAGAGGAATAAACATGGCACAAGGAACTAATTATAAAGTAGCATTCAGAAGAAGAAGACAAGGTAAAACTGATTATGCAGCTAGAATGAAATTAGTTGATTATGATAAATCACGTTTAGTTGTTAGAGTTTCTAACTCTCATGCTACAGTTCAAGTTATTAATTATGCTCCTGAAGGAGATATTACTGTTGCATCTGCTGTAAGTAAACAATTAGCAGACTATGGCTATTTAGGACACACTGGAAATATTACTGCATGTTATTTAACTGCTTATCTTTGTGCTAAAAGAGCTTTAGCTGATGGTGTAGACAGTGCAATTTTAGACATCGGATTAAAATCTCCTATTAAAGGATCTAAAATATTTGCAGCTCTTAAAGGTGCTGTTGATGCAGGTTTAGAAATTCCTCATGGTGATTTCATTTTCCCAGAAGATGAACGTATTAGAGGAGAGCATGTTGCTAATTATGCTGAAGCTTTAGATGCTGAAGAAGTTGCTAAAAAATTCTCAAAGTATTTTGAAAGAGGTCTTAACCCTGTTAACTTACCTGAAAACTTTGATGAAACTATTAAGAATATTGATGAGGCAGGCGAATAACTATGAGTTTTAATATTGATGAATGGGAACCTAAAACTAAAATGGGTAAATTAGTTAAAGAAGGTACCATTACTGATATCGATGAAATCTTTGAAAAAGGTCTTCCAATCATGGAATTAGAAATCGTGGATGCTTTAATTCCTGATTTAGAAGAAGAAGTAATGGATGTTAACTTAGTTCAAAGGATGCACAAATCTGGTAGAAAAGTTAATTTCAGAGTAATTGTTGCTGTAGGTAACAAAAATGGATATGTGGGATTAGGCCAAGGTAAAGCTAAAGAGGTTGGTCCTGCTATTAGAAAAGCTGTTGACAATGCTAAATATAACCTTATTAAAGTTAGAAGAGGTTGTGGAGATTGGGGTTGTGTTTGTGGAAGAGAACACACTGTACCTTTCAAAGTCACTGGTAAAACCAGTAGTGTAAGTGTTACTTTAATGCCAGCTCCTGCAGGTGTAGGTTTAGTAGTTGGTGATGTTGGTAAAACTATTTTAAAACTTGCTGGTATTCACGATGTATGGTCTCAGACTTTCGGTCAAACTCAAACCACTGTTAACTTTGCTAATGCTGTATTCGCTGCTTTAACTGAATTAAGTAATGTTAAAGCTTCCGAACAAGATCTCAAAAAAATGGGAGTTAATTACTAGATGGTGATTAGTATGTTTTTAGTTATTAGAGTTAGAGGAACTACTGGTGTTATTCAAAATATTGCTGACACATTAGATATGTTAAGACTTAACAGAATCAGCCATGCAGTAATTGTAGAAGAAAATCCTAGTTATGAAGGTATGCTTCAAAAAGCTAAGGATTACATCACCTGGGGTGAAATTGATTCAGAACTTTTAGCTGCTATCATTGCTAAAAGAGGTAGACTCCCAGGTAATGTTAAAGTTACTGATGAATATGTTGCTGAAAATTCTGATTATAAAGATATTAATGAATTAGCTGATGCTTTAATTAAAGGTGAAGTTAAATTAGCTGATGTAGGTATCAAACCTGTATTTCGTTTACATCCTCCTAGAAAAGGTTATGAAGACATTCGTTTATCTATTAGCGAAGGAGGATCATTAGGTTACAGGGGAGAAGAAATTAAAGATCTTGCAAAAAGAATGCTTTAAGTTAGGTGTATAGTATGATTAGAACAAAACGTAAAATCAACAAACAAAGAGGTTCCAGATCCAACGGTGGGGGCTGTACCAAAAAACGTAGAGGTGCAGGTAACAAAGGTGGAAAAGGTAAAGCTGGTGCTGGTAAACAACACTGGACTTGGACTGTAATTCATGACCCTAACCACTTTGGTAAACATGGATTTAAAAGACCTCAAAAAATGATTAAAAAACTTAATGCGGTTAATTTAAGTTATTTAGAAGAACATGCTGATGATTTAATTGCAGAAGGTATTGCATCTAAAGATGGTGATGCTATTGTTATAGATGTAACTGAATTAGGTTATGATAAAGTTTTAGCTAAAGGTAAAATTTCTAAAACTTTCAAAATATCTGCACCTAAGTTTTCAGCATCTGCTATTGAAAAAATCGAGGAATGTGGAGGAGAAGCTATAGAATTATAGCTTTTTCTTTTTTTAATAAAAGGGAGATAATATGTCATCATTAGAAGTTTTAGAGCCAATATTTAGGTTTATTCCTGAAGTTAAAGCACCTGTTCACAGGGAAGACTTTAATGAAAAACTTAAATGGACTGCTCTTATATTAGTGTTATATTATATTTTAACATTAATTCCATTGTATGGTATAGATCCAAGAGCAATTGATAGTTTTGCTGCTTTAAGAGCAGTTATGGCAGGAAGTTTTGGTTCAATTCTTACTTTAGGTATTGGTCCTATTGTTACTGCTTCTATTGTTTTACAATTATTAGTCGGTTCAAATCTTTTAGATTTGGATCTTTCTTCTCATAAAGATAAATCTCAATTCCAAGCAACTCAAAAAGTATTATCCATTGTATTTACAGTATTTGAAGCTGCTGTTTTGGTGTTAACTGGTAACTTAATGCCTATTGATAATTCATATACTTTATTATTAATTCTCCAATTGGTTATTGGTGCATTAATTATTATATATTTGGATGAAGTTGTTTCTAAATGGGGTTTTGGTAGTGGTATTGGTTTATTTATTGCTGCTGGTGTATGTCAAACAATTATTGTAGGTACATTCAGTTTCTTAAGAGGTAGTAATGGAGACTTTGGTGGAATTCTTCCAAGATTCATCGAACAGTGTGTAGCTGGAAGACCTGATTTTGCTATTCTCATTCCATTAATAGCAACTATTGTTGTATTTTTAGTTGTTCTTTATGGTGAAGCTATGAGAGTTGAAATTCCTATTTCTCATGGTAGTGTAAGAGGACATGGAAGAATCAGAGGTTCTGTTGGTAAATATCCATTAAAATTTGTTTATTCAAGTAACATGCCAGTTATTTTAACAAGTGCTTTACTTGTTAATGTAACTTTGTTTTCAAATGTTTTCCAAAAAATTGGTTTCCCAATTTTAGGTCATACTGTTAATGGTAAGGCAGTTGATGGTGTTGCATGGTTATTAACTACTCCAAATTTATCAATGTTTATAACTGAACCGATACATGTTTTAGTATATGCAGTATTTTTCATTGCATTTTGTATGTTATTCTCATATTTATGGGTTGAAATCAGTGGTTTGAATGCTAAAAAGATTTCAGAACAATTATATAGTTCTGGTATTCAAATTCCTGGATTTAGAAGTAGTAAACGTCAATTATATAAAATTTTGAAAAAATATATTCCTGCATTAACTATTATTAGTGGTATTTATGTAGGTCTTATTGCTTTCCTTGCAGATTTGACTGGTGCTTTAGGTGGAGGTACTGGTGTATTGCTTACTGTAGGTATTATTCATAAATTATATGAAGAAATGGCTGAAGAACAACTTATGTCTTCAAATCCACTTCTCAGAAAATTCTTGGGAGGAGATTAATTTTTCTTCTCTTTTTTTTCTGTTTTAAAAAGGTGAGGGATTAAATTGAAATTAGTAGTATTAACTGGTATTCCAGGTTCTGGAAGTACAACTTTGCTTAATAAAGCACTTGAAGAAGTTGATTATATCCACTTAAATTATGGGGATATAATGACTGAAATTGCAATTAAAGAAAATATTGTTGATGATAGGGATTCTTTAAGAAAATTACCTGCTGAAACTCAAAAAGAAATTCAGGCTAAAGCAGCCAAAGAAATTAAACAAAGATCTGAAAAAGATAATGTTATTGTTGATACTCATTGTACTATTAACACTCCTGCTGGATTTTTACCAGGTCTTCCAATTTGGGTTTTAGAAGAATTACAACCAGATCTCTTCATTTTAATTGAAGCATATTCTGATGAAATTATTTATAGAAGATTAAATGATGACACTCGTGAAAGGGATGTTCAAAAAGCTAAAGATATTGATTTGCACCAACAAATGAACAGAGCTACATCTATGGCTTATGCAACATTAACAGGAGCTACTGTTAAAATTGTTTCAAATCATGATAATCATTTAAACTCTTCTGTTTCTAAATTAGTAGATGTATTAAATTTATAGGGGATTAAATATGGCAGATTTCATGGAAATGATTTTTCAAGCATTAAATGCTGTTTTCAATCCTATTTTGGCTATAGACCCGAACCCAACTAATCCTGCTTTAACAGTTTTAATTATTGCATTTATTGTTTCATTAATTACTACTGTTGCTAATAAGTTTTTAGTTGACCAAGATGAAATGAATGAAATACAGGAAAGAAATAAAGCTTTCCAAAGGGAATTAAGAGATGCTCAAAAAAGAGGTGACGGTAAAAAAGTTGCTGAACTTCAAGCTAAACAGGGTGAAATGATGCAAGACCAAAGTAAAATGATGACTAATTCATTTAAACCAATGATTGTTACTTTTGTACCAATCATTTTAATTTTCTTCTGGTTAAGACATTCATCTATTAGTAGTTTAGTTGTTATATTGCCACCTTCTGTTTACTGGGCTACTTTAACTCCGCTATGGCATGCTATTGGTGGTGTCATATATGGAGGTAAAGCTACAATTCCTTATGGTATCGGTTGGTTATTATGGTATATGATTTGTACTTTTGGTATGAGTCAAATTTTAAGAAAATTCTTAGGATTCAAACAAGGGTTCTAAATTAACCCTTATATCCTATACATTTATTAATAATGAACAAGATATATTATAGTATTCTATTTTGAATACGCTATTACACAATTATTAAATATTTTACTAAAAATTATTATAAGGTGATTAAATGCCTGCAAATAGGTTTAGATCAAGATCATATAAAAGAGTTCATAAAAACACCCCTGGTGGGAAAAATGTTTTAAGATATAAAAAGAAAAAACCATCTAAGCATGTTTGTGCTGAATGTGGTCAAGTATTACATGGAGTTCCTCGTGGACGTCCATATGAAATTGGAAAATTATCAAAAACAGCTAAAAGACCTAACCGTCCTTATGGTGGGTACTTATGCTCAAGTTGTGCTCGTAAACATTTTAAAAACGAGGCTAGAAAATAATGATAATTACAATCGGCGGATTGGCTGGTACTGGAACAACAACTTTGGCTGAAGTTCTAAGTGAAAAATTAGATGTTCCTTATATTTCTGCAGGTTTCATTTTCAGAGAAATGGCTGCTGAAAAAGGAATGAGTGTTCTCGAATTCAGTGAATTTGCTGAAGGTAATGATGATATTGATAAAGAAATTGATAAACGTCAAGCTGAAAAAGCTAAATCTTCAGATAACTTAATAATTGAAGGAAGATTATCAGCTTATTTTGTTGATAATGCTGATTTAAGGATTTGGTTAATGACTCCTTTTGATGTTCGTTCACAAAGAATATCTCAAAGGGAGGAAAAATCTGTTGAAGTAGCAAAAGACGAAATTATTATTCGTGAAAAAAGTGAAGCTTTAAGATATATGGAAATCCATAATATTGATATAAATAATATGGAAATCTATGATATAATTATAAATACTGATAGCTTTGATCCTCAAAGTATATCAGAAATCATTATTCAAACATTAAAGGTGATATAAATGGCATCAATTGAAGTAGGTAGAGTATGTGTAAAAATCGCTGGTAGAGAAGCTGGCGAAAAATGTGCAATCGTTGAAATTATCGATGAAAACTTCGTAGAAGTTGTTGGTGAAGCAGTTAAAAATAGAAGATGTAATATTTCTCACTTAGAACCAACTGAAGAAACTATCGATGTTTCTGGCGATGTTGAATCTATCAAAGCAGCTTTAGCTGATTTATAAATGAATAATTAAATTTATTCATTATTTTACTATTTTTTAAATATTTTTTAAGGTTTTTTTCATGAAATTTGACATGGTTGTTAAATCTAAGAGTTTTACCTCACCGGATTTTGGATGTAAGCCTGAAGAGAGAGAAATTTCAGATTATATTTCTAAAGGGGTTATAAATTTAGATAAACCATCTGGTCCAACTTCTCATGAAATTGACTCCTGGATTAAACGAATATTAAATATAGAAAAATCCGGGCATGGCGGAACATTAGACCCTAAAGTTACCGGAATTTTACCTGTTGGTCTTAATGATGCAACACGTGCAATTCAATTACTTTTAACAGCTCCAAAGGAATATGTCTGTTTGCTAACTTTCCACCAGAATGTTGATGAAGATAAAATTCGCGAAGTATTTGCTGAATTTACTGGTAAAATATTTCAACTTCCTCCTGTTAAATCTGCTGTAAAACGTGAAATGAGAACTCGTAATATTTATTATTCAACTATTTATGAAATTGAAGGCAGAGATGTATTATTTAGAATAGGTTGTGAAGCTGGAACTTATGTTAGAACTTATTGTCATAATATTGGTGAAGCATTAGGTGTTGGAGCCCATATGGCAGAACTTAGAAGAACTCAAGTTGGTTCATTCAATGAAAAAAATAAATTGGTAACTTTACAGGATGTTACTGATGCATATCATTTCTATCTTGAAGATGGTGATGAATCATTTTTAAGAGATGCTATTATGCCTATGGAAAGAGCTGCAGATTATTTGATGCAATTTGTCATGGTGCTAATCTTGCAAATGGTGGAATTGCTGAGTTGGCAGATAATATTCAGAAAAATGATATTGTTGCAATTGAAACTTTAAAAGGAGAATTAGTTGCTTCAGGTAATTCATTATTAAATTCTAATGAGATTTTAGAAGCAGATTCTGGTTTTGCTGTTAATGTTTCTAAGGTATTTATGAAACCTGATACTTATCCAAGATTTTGGAAATAACTTATTTTTGTATAGAATTAGTTTATTCTCGGTGTATTCTTTTTTTTTAATTTATTTTTCGATTATGGTGTTTTAGTTTAAAAAAATAGTGAAGAAGCTAGAATGCTCCTCCACCACCTCCGCCGGATCCTCCTCCGAAGTCTCCAAAGTCACCGAAGTCTCCGAAATCACCTGAGTTCATTGAATTGTTCATAGTGTGGAATGCGCTACTCATGAAATAATATCCGGCTATATTATGGTATAGGAAAATATCATCTTCATAATCCATTAGTTCAGGTGCATTAAGTTTCATTGATTTGTATACGTTCTCAGCTACTCCAAGAGCAGTACCATAAATCAAGTACTTCTTCCATACAACTATTGATTCTGGAGGGTGTTCTTTAATTAAACTGTTGTCTTTTAAAAACTTCTTAAAGTTTGACCATTTGAGATAGTAAGTTCTACCTTTTTTGGTCCATTGTCCGAAAATATCTTCAGGCAATTTGATTAATATAATAGAAAATATTGCTGAAAATATTCCTCCGCATAATGCATAGATTCCATTATGTAAATCAGTCATTAATCCTAAAGCGGCAACTGCTATACCAAAAATTAAACCTAAATATCCAATTCCACTCATTATTGAAGAACCACTGCTGTTGAAATAGGATTCTACACCATTATCTATTTCACATTGAACCTCATATTGCCATTCTGAAAATTGGTCCATAAACCATTCTGCATTGTATGAATAGGATAATTCATTATTTAGTTCTGATAAATTAAGTTTCCCTTCTTGTGCAAAATTTTCTAAAATATTATATAAAATTAAGTCACTATGACTTAATGAATTTGGTCTTTCACTAAATGTTAAAATAACATTTTTCAGTTCTGTTTTCCCGTCTTCCTCTGTATCAAGTTTTATTATTTTTTGATCAATGAGATTAAGAAGACTTGCTTCAAATCCTTTTATATTTGCCAGTCCAATTTCTCCTTTATTGTCTACAATGGAATTTACAACAGCAGGTGAATCATTACTAGGTAATTCCCTTTCATAAATGCCATCATATTCAACTTTTGGTTCTCTTCCATATCTTAAATATACAATTATTGATATCAATGGTAGTAATAATGGAAGTGCTCCTAAAATCATATATGCAGAATTCCAGAAGTTTCTTCCATTAACACTGTCTTGGACATTTTTTATAATCTTGTCTTTACCATTTTCATTTGTATGTTTTGCATAAGGGGAGTTTGCAAAATCATTTACCGGCATTAAAAGAACTAGTTCACAGATTTCATCCTTTGGAATTTCACCTGTCTGTGCAGTTAATGTATTTTCATTCAGATTACTTGATTTTACATAATCCTGAGGATTTATAAAGTAAGTATTACTGTTTTTATTAGGTAATTTGACATTAACATCAATACCTCCTACTCCAACATCCCAATTTTTACCCCAAAGCTGATAATGCAGAGCTCCTGTATCTTTAAATACAGTTACAACATTTTGCATATCATAACTTATGTGGACTTTAACATTTGTGTCTTTTATCTTTTTTGTGTGTCCTTCATCAGCATATAATGAAATTTTTAAATGTTTTGTCCCGTCTTCATCACTTTGATCTAAAACAGGATATGCTCCATCTGCTGTTACATGGATATTATTGATGCTTTCACCACTTTTTAATGGGATATCTCTAGACACTCCATTAAATTCTCCATTAAATGTATAATCATATGTTTCATTTACATGAAGTAAACCATTAGTATCAACAATCAGATCAATTATAGCATGATTAATCGTATAACTTTTATCATCATCTGCTGAAACAAAGGTTAATGTTGAAAATAATATGAAACATAAAATAATTATACAGAAAATCTTTTTATTATTCATATTAATCATTTAAAATTTAACTTGTGGAACTTCTCTTTCACCAGCAGGTGCTTCAAAGAATTTTTCTTCTTCAAAATGGAATATGTTTGCAATAATATTGCTTGGGAACTGTTGACATGCATTATTATATTTTAATACAATATCATTGTAGAATTGTCTTGCATAAGATATTTTATCTTCAGTATCACTTAATTCACTTTGTAATTGTTGGAAATTATCATTTGCTTTTAAATCAGGATAATTTTCAGCAACAGCAAACAATGTTTTTAAAGCACCAGTTAATTTTCATGGGCCGCATATCCTTTAACTGTTTCAACTAAATTAGGAATTAAATCATTCCTTCTTTTAAGTTGCACATCAATTTGAGAGTATCCGTTTTTCACACGATTTCTAAGATTAATTAGATTATTGTACATATGTATAAAAATTCCTATTATAATTATTACTATTACTATAATAATTATTGGTATTATTAAACTCATTTTATCACCTATTATAATTATTATTAATTTCTATATAATATTATTTTTGTAGTTATATATTTTTTTTATTAAATGTGTTATATTGCTTGTAAATTAATTGTTATTTGCTTAAATTTCTTGAAATTCATTTGTAAAAGCATAAATTTATATATTTATTTTTATAAAAATATACATCATATTTAATGATAAATTATTATTTAATACAGTTGATTATTATGGGGGTAAAACTATTAAGTCGAAATTAAAGTTAATAATATTATTAGCATTAATTTGTTTGCTCTTTATTGGCACAGTATCTGCCAGTAAAGATGTAAATGATGCATCTAATAATAAAATAGACTCTAAACTTTCAGATATATCAGTTTCAAAAGATATATCGACAAAAAATATTTCTAAAAATACAAATCCAACTAGTGTTTTATCTAGCACTGGTGACGATTTGAATGCAAACCTCACACAAAAAGAGGTTGAAAAAACTAAAACCTTAACATCAAGTTCAGGTAATAATCTTTTAGGTGCAGGTGAACCTGAAGATTCATTTACTGCTTTACAAAAGTTAATTACTGATGACACTACAGGTATATTAAATTTGGATAAAAATTATACTTTTTATTCTGCTTATGATTCTTCTTTTACAAATGGTATTGTAATTAATAAGCCAATTAATATTAATGGTAATGGTTTTACAATTGATGCCAAAAACCAAGTAAGAATATTCCAGATATCTGGTACTAGTGTTAAATTAAATGATTTGATTTTGGCTAATGCTAATGTTGGTTCTTCTGTTGATGGTGGTGCTATTTATTGGACTGGTGATAAAGGTGAATTGGATAATTGTTCTATATTGAACAGTATTGCAAAATATGGTGCAGCTATTTATATTTCTGTTTCAAATCCTACTGGAATGAAAATTTCAAAATCAAGATTTATTAATGATGATGGTGTTAGTTATGGTGCAATTAGTATTCATTCTGCTAAGGTAAATATTTCTGATTCCGTATTTGAGGATTGTGATTCAAGATTTGGTGGTGCAATTTATATTACTGCTGCAAATACTATTGTGTCAAGATGTAATTTTACTGAAAATACTGTTACTGAACGTGGTGGGGCTATTCGTGTAAATAATTATTATACTGTTATTGATGCTTGCCGATTCGTTAATAATAGGGAAACATCATATGCTGATTCTGGTTATGGTGGTGGAGCTATACTTTTTGATGGTTCAGGAATAATTAGTAATTGTGAATTTATTAACAATTATGCTATTGCTTATGGTGGTGCATTATATGTTGGTGGTGCTAATACTATTGTTGTAAATTCAACTTTTGTAAATAATTCTGTTCCTAGTGATAGTAAATATGGTGGTGCTATATATTGGGCTGGTGATAAAGGTCAATTAATTAATTCTACTATTGATAGAAATAGCGCTAGATATGGTGCTGTTTATATTTCTGTGTCTAGTCCTACAAGTATGACTATTAGTAAATCTACTTTTTCTAATGGTAAAATAAGTTATGGTGCAGGTTTGTATATTACTTCAGATAAGGTTAATATTTATGATTCATATTTCACTAATTTAACTTCTGATTATGGTGGTGCTATATATACTTCTGGTTCAATAACTCTTAATGTAAACAGATGTGTATTTATTGGTAATGCTGCTAAAGATCGTGGTGGTGCTATTCGTACTTCTTCAGGTACTATAACTATTTCCGGATCTCAGTTTATTAACAATAAACAATACTCTACTTCAAGTAATGACTATGGTGGTGGTGCATTATATTTAGCAACTACTAGTGCTATTACTAATTGTACTTTTATTAATAATACTGCTGTGTCTAAAGGTGGAGCTATAGTTACTACTGTAGCTACTACTATTACAGGTAGTTTATTTATATATAATTATGCTGGTATATCTGCTGGTGCATGGCATGCTACTGTTGAAGGTAATAGTATGTCTCAATGTATTGTTTTACATAATAATGCAGGTACTTCTAGTGTTTCTACTAAAGTATTTGATTATTCAGCATCTGGTAGTAATAATGTATTCAATCTTAATTATAACTGGTTTGGTAATACATTAAATAATAAGACTACTAAACCTAATTTTATAACAAGTAGGGTTACTTTAACATATTGGTATTTTATGAATATTACATCTAATCCATCTCACTTGAGAGTGGGTGATATAAGTAATATTACTGTTAGATTAAATCAATACACTT